>CADCTM010000646.1 GCA_902805485.1 uncultured Coleofasciculus sp.
CCTAAGCAAATTAGAGGGCTAATCCGTCTAGTTTATTGCCTCAACTTGCTTGATTTGTCACTAATTCTGGGCGAGTATTTGCTATGCCAAGCGGACGAACCAGAACCAAAGGCGTTTGCTCATTTGCATTGCCTGCCGGATTACTAATTAACGCTTGCTCTAAAAACCCTGAAGGAACATCAGCCGTTGCCGCTAACACCTTCACCGCTTTTAAGTCATTTGCATCAACAATTGCCGCCGCAATTCCTGTTTCTCTTTGAATTTGATCCACTACATCTTGAGGATCTTTCGGTCCCAACACAATGAACTGATCGTAAGGGGGCAGAGTTCCG
The DNA here is from genome assembly GCA_902805485.1 of uncultured Coleofasciculus sp. Taxonomy (GTDB): domain Bacteria; phylum Cyanobacteriota; class Cyanobacteriia; order Cyanobacteriales; family Coleofasciculaceae; genus CADCTM01. Next base: position 333 of record CADCTM010000646.1, read on the forward strand.
GTAACATCATCAATCAGCCGCGCTTGTTCGCCAGCTAGTTGATAAAACACACCTGGTATTCTGAAGAGCTTTTTTGCGATCGCTCCCACCGCTAAAGCAAATATTACTCGCACCGGACCACTAATATCCACCAACGTCTGCAACCCGCAAGCCGTGGACATACTAGACGTACGATAGAAAAATTGACATAGCCGCTTGGCAACCCATCCTGGCTTCACGTCCGTGTGATGACGCCATTGCTCCTGCATAATTGCCACAGGGGTTTCACTCAACGCCACCACATCACCTGGTTTGGCATGATTCACCACGTAACGTTTCACCACAGCCACGGGGTTATCCAGAGGAGTCAGAATATGTGTCGGAATGGGCAAAACTTGGGCACAATCTGCCTGTCGCCAATTAGGCAAGCTATCACTAGAAGGAAACTTCAGCGGAATCACAATATGGCGCACTTTCAGGACTAAACCTTCAGGACCATAGGTTTCATAATGAACTTGAAGCCAAGCTGTCTGCAACGGTTCAAGATTTTCCCCTTGAATTTCGAGCGCAATTTCTAATCCCGTCTTCTCCGTTGGCTTGATAATGTAAGCAAACCAATAATCATCTGCCCTGGGAGACTCATCTTTATGACGGGGAATGATTTGGGTGCGGCAAGTAATACCCTCTACACTTGCTTTTGATAACAGCTTTACCTGCGCCTCAACAACCGGCACCATCACCTCCCGGTAACTATTACGGTTGCGAAACTCTAACTTCCCAACTAATCTATAGCGTCGTGGTTCTGTAATTTCTTGGTTCCACTCACCCGCCGTTAGTTCCAATTCATTGCCAGGGCGACGCCGATACCGTATTTCTAGCGCTAACGCTCCTAACGCTAGGAGAAAAGCGACGACAACCACAGCAAGTCCTACATTTTCAGCAAAGGGCGCTAATACGTCCCACTGCGCTATCGCCAAACTGTTAATCATTTAAGAACAATTACTCTCCCTTGGAATACCAACATATCTTAGATTTTCTGCCGTCCAGTTTTGGTAATAATCCGTTGTTTTTAATAATAAATCTGATGCGTCTTTAAGGCGATCATTGTACTGAACAGTGAAGTTGAGATACGGTTCTTGTCGGGTATAAATCCCTTGAATATTGAACTCTTGATCAGGATGCCCGCTGAAGGCAACTAAACCAACCGCCGCAATTTTTTCATTAAGCCTGTATATGAATTGTTGCATCTGAGCTTGTGTTAATGCTTGTTTTTCTGGATGCAATACTAATAAAACTTCACAGCGCTCCTCTTGACAAAACTCCCGAATCATCTCCATTACAGGAGAATCGGGATTGAGGTCTGGATGAATTGAAAATCGGTATACCTTGTAGAAAATTCGATTTTCCAAACACGCTTTCCGGG
>CADCTM010000647.1 GCA_902805485.1 uncultured Coleofasciculus sp.
TAAAGTCCCCTGAATGCCAAATTCTTGAGCCGCACGACACCATTCTCCGGCGCGAATTTCTTGCCGCAAATCAGGGACACCTACGGGTCGCTGCTGGATGACGACTTGCTCTAATAAGTCACCTGGATAGAGGTTAAATGGCTGCTTGAGGAACCGTGTATCACCAGTTGGGGTGATTCCGCCTTTGCCAACTAATCGATGATCTAGGCGATCATAAAGACCAATCCAAATCAAGCGATACTTAAACTCGTTCTTTAGGTAGTCGAGGGCTGTCTCGATTAGGACATCAGCATTTTCCTCTTCCCGCAACGCCTGAAGGGTACGTCCTAAGGTAACAAGTCGCTCTTCGTTGTCGGGCTGTAGGTTTTGCTGACCCATAATTATTAAAACCCTTCAAGCGCACAGATTATTCTTTATAGCAATCCTTGTATCATCCAGAAGGAGGATTGAGTTACTGAATATAAAAAAGGTGATCAGGAATCGGTAAAAGGGGTCTTTTGCTCCTGCCCGATGCTGCAATTTATGGATATTTATCAATCTGGGATTCGTCCGATTTTGTTTTCTGGTTTAAATGCCGATCCAGAGTGGTTACATCAACAAACCTTACGGCTGTTAGGCTGGTTAGATGATAGTACGAGTAGCCCCTCTACTCACTGGGTGCAAGCGCGATTGCAGCAATCTTATTGTCTGCGGGATGCGGCAATTGAGCAAACACTCTGGGGATTGAAATTTCCGAATCCGCTGGGTTTGGCGGCGGGGTTTGATAAAGATGGTGTGGCGGCTAATATTTGGAGTAGTTTGGGTTTTGGCTTTGCGGAACTGGGTACGGTGACGTTTCAGCCACAACCGGGAAACCCCTATCCTCGCTTGTTTCGCTTGCCTCAAGACCAGGCGGCACTGAATCGTATGGGATTTAATAATCAAGGTGCTGAGGCTTTGGCGCTGCGGTTGTCGCAAAAAGCGGAGTGTTCTCGTGGGGTTCCTCTTGGCATTAATTTGGGTAAATCTAAAGTAACGCCCTTGGAAGAGGCGGCGAGTGATTATTTGGGAAGTTTTCAGTTGTTGAAGGATTGGGGTGATTATTTTGTGGTTAATGTTAGCTCACCGAATACACCGGGATTGCGATCGCTTCAAGACAGTGCCCAGTTAAGTCAAATAGTTGAGGCGCTGCAACAGGAGAATCTCTCCAGTAAGCCAATTTTAGTGAAGATTGCCCCCGATTTAGGATGGGATGCGATCGCTGATGTTATCACCCTTGCCCAAACTTATCAACTAGCAGGAATTATTGCTACTAATACAACAATTCGCCGCGATATTCTTCAAACTCAAATGATCAAAGCGACGGGGAAATTAGTGAGTGAAGAAGCTGGGGGTATTAGTGGCGCACCGCTGCGTAAACGTTCGACTGAAGTGATTCGCTTTATCTACAAAGAAACGCAAGGCAAATTGCCAATTATTGGTGTTGGCGGTATTTTTACGGTGGAGGATGCTTGGGAAAAGATTGCGGCTGGTGCTAGCCTAATTCAAGTTTACACGGGTTGGGTTTATGAGGGGCCGTGGATGGTACGCCGGATTTTGGCAGGGTTGCTGCAAAAGTTGAAGGAACGAGGATTAACTTCAATTTCTGAGGCAGTAGGTTGGGAAGCAAAAGAGTAGTTCATAGATTAAATGATCTTAGGAAAACGAGAGTTTCCCTACGGAAATTGATCTTAAGCTCTTGTCAAGCGGATTTA
>CADCTM010000648.1 GCA_902805485.1 uncultured Coleofasciculus sp.
ATCTTAAACGTGCCAATGCACCAGGGAATGTGTTGCTGGAAGTAGGAGAAGCTAATTTACCAGAAAAAAGTGTTGTTAATATCTCTCAGATTTTTACTGTAAATAAATCTCAACTTAAAGAAAAGATTGGTACAGTTTCAGAATTACGAGTCTGCCAAATTATTCAGGGAGTACAGCTAGTTATAGAACCCCGTGAATAAGTCAAGCGCAGCATAGGCAACTTTATACCGCTAAAGTAGATTTTTGACGGTCAATCCACTCTGTAGAAAGTGCGATCGCTTTCCACTTCTCCCTATACACTAGAATCAACGCTTCCTGTTCAGGTGCAAGGCTTTCAATCTGCGACATATCTCCATCCTTTTGGCTCATACTCTGGCTGACTTCTGCTCATCCAATTACCTTGAGGAATAGAAATTGCCTTATGCTCCTCATGAGTTAAAGTTGCCGCATCTGAAAACACCCGTAAATACAGCGTGCCATCTTTTTTATAAAGCTTTGTCTCTCCCTCACTGATCCGATGCTTGTGTCCAGTCAGCTCACATAGCTGCTAAGGTCAAATTAAGACGTTTGCCGTTCGGTCTGCTCTACAGGTAGTAAAATCACATCACCTTGTCCTTATCGGTTGCATCGGTTTTTCTCCAAATCTTGCTTTCTCCGAGCCATAATTCACGCTCCTACAAGACGTTGGCATACATTCTGGTACTCTCCAGAAGACTAGGGGACACCCTTGAGATCAGCTAATAAGTAGAGATCAAGCTACATTTAGCAATAAGGCTAGCGATTCTCTCACCGAATTGCGACCAATAGCCCTCCCATGACATCCCCTGAACCTCAAATTAAACAAACCCCTTGACATTTCGCCCTCACTTCATCAACTCTGACTGTTTAGCCAGATGCTATTTTCCGGAAGGAAGTTAACGTTCCTATGTCAACCCTCGTTATTGTTGAATCTCCTACTAAAGCCCGTACCATCCGTAACTACTTGCCCTCTAGCTATCGCGTTGAGGCGTCGATGGGGCACGTTCGTGATCTCCCCCAGTCCGCTACAGAAATTCCGGCGTCCGTGAAAGAGGAAAAGTGGGCGCAGTTGGGGGTGAATGTGGAAGCTAACTTTGAACCCCTATACGTCGTTCCCAAAGATAAAAAGAAAATTGTTCAACAGCTCAAAGACGCCCTGAAAGACGCTGATGAACTAGTCCTCGCCACCGACGAAGACCGAGAAGGCGAAAGCATCAGTTGGCATTTATTGCAACTCCTGAAGCCGAAAGTCCCCACCAAGCGGATGGTGTTTCATGAAATTACCCAAGAAGCGATTAAAAAAGCCCTCAAAAACTGCCGCGATATCGACGAACAACTTGTACACGCTCAAGAAACCCGACGGATTTTAGACCGATTGGTCGGTTATACTCTTTCACCCCTACTGTGGAAAAAAATCGCTTGGGGCTTATCCGCAGGGCGTGTCCAGTCGGTAGCTGTGCGCTTGTTAGTCACGAAAGAACGGCTGCGTAGGGCATTTCGCCAGGGTAGCTACTGGGATTTAAAGGCAGTTTTGGAACAGGGAAAAACTCCCTTTGATTCGCGGTTAGTAAGTCTTGCTGGCGTGAAAGTGGCGACTGGTGCTGATTTTGACCCAAATACTGGTCAAATTATTGCGCGTCGGCAGGTAAGGCTACTTACGGAAACCGAAGCCAGAGAACTGCAAACACGCTTGACGGGTAAAAC
>CADCTM010000649.1 GCA_902805485.1 uncultured Coleofasciculus sp.
TGGCTTGGATACCACTTAATTGTTCTGCTAGATATCCCTCAGATGATCTTTCCAAAAGAACTCAATCTTTTTTTGCCAAAAATCTTTGTACTCATCATAATCCTTCCTTCTAAGTTCTAACAAAATAAGCCGGGTCTTGGTCCCGCCGATGCTTAATTGGAATCGGCTGACCTTGTTCATCACCGACCAAGCTTGCCGTTTTTTCCAAAGCTTCCCTTAGTCGCTTGGCAGCAAAGATCGACATATCACGAGGTACATTAATGCGATCGCGTAAATATCTCAGCGCCCCATCCGAGCCAGTCGGCGGCACACACACATCACCCGTCATCATCCAAGTCAATGCACAACGCAGAGCTATTTCAAACAATTCGTCATCAGCCGGATTGGCTCGAATAATATTAGCGCGATGCTTAATCACCCGAATTAGCGCCTCAGCACGCGAGCTTTCCGGTTCTGGGTAAGCCACATCAGGCAGCCCAAACCAAGGACCATTATCTACCCGATTTTTATTCAAGAGCATCTTCGGCTCACCATTTTCCCAGCAACCTCCCATCTGAGGAGGTAAGTCATGAGCGTGGGTGTGAAAGTCGCTCTGAGTGCCGCGATAAGTCGCTCGGCTTTCCATCCCATCAAACCAGGCCGCCAAGTAAGAATTCTCTTCTCGCAGCGAGTAGCCTTTGTAATAATACAGACTGGCGTTCATGCGTTCGACATAAGGCGTGAAGATGACATCAGCCGTACCGAACTCTTCCAGGAAGTATGGACTAGGAGTAGAAGCGAGAGCCAACTCAACCTTATTTACGACTTTGATAAATTGCTCTCGGTGGCGCTGCTCTTGTTGAGGCGACACCATTGGATAGCAAAGCCAGCTACACCAAGCTCTAAATAAAAGTCGCTCAAGCTGGCGCAGGGGCAGTACTGTGGGGCTTTCCATACCCTGCCCTAGAGGACCAAAAGCTTGTTCGAGAGCGATCAAAATGCGATCGCTTTCGGTGATTAGGCGACCGTCTAACTCAAGTGCTGGTAACATTCCCGATGGGACTTTACGTTTGTACCAGCTTTCTTTCTCCCCGTAACAAAACATTGTCACTTTTTCAATGCGGTAGGGGATTTGTTTTTCTTCAAGCCAAAGCCAGACTTTTTGGCAGTAGGGACACCAGGCATGGTTGTCGCGGTAGAGTGTTACTCGCACATCGGCTTGAGTTTGACCAAACAGGCGTAGTCGGGCTTGGGCATTAGTGAGACCGTTAACGGGGTCAATTTGATAGTCCGTCAGGGTTTCTAGTTCCCTCCAGCTTAGGGGAGTGTTCGTCATAGGAATGGCTAGGCTTTCTGGATTTCTTAAGTTATTCGTCATTACTCATAATGACGGGTTTTGTGGGAATATTCTTGGGGTGGCGCGGCGAGCGTAGAAATTGCCAAAAATTCTGAAGGCGCTGTTTTCTCTGTCTGGAGTGCATTTCTCTCGGTTGCCCGTCTTAAAAACGTCATTCTCAGCATTGTTGAAGCTGAAGTGATTGCTGTCGATTAGAGGGGAGTAAGTTCTAGGGGAATTAGAAGAGCGATCGCATTGCAAGTAAAACTTGCACTTCTACTGCACTTTTAGTATCCAGCGAAAATAAGTTTTGTAATTTCGAGTATGCGGCTCTCACATTTGCTTTCAACACTCAAAGAACACCACTTATGAGTATGAAGGCATGAAACTACGATATTTT
>CADCTM010000650.1 GCA_902805485.1 uncultured Coleofasciculus sp.
CGACAGAAGGTGCAGCTACAGGCACAAGAGCACTTAGCTAGTGTGCGAGAGGATTTTGTGTCAACGTTAACCCATGACCTGAAAACACCACTTCTCGGAGCAATTGAGACATTGAACTCATTGCAGCAGGAAAAGTATGGTGCAGTAACAGCCGCGCAGCAAAAAGTGTTCGCAGCGATTACTCGGAGTCACGAGAACTCACTTGCACTAATTGAGACGCTGCTAGATGTCTATCGCAACGATACGGAGGGAGTGAGATTAAAACTGGCACCTATTGAGCTAGCCGCTCTAGCGGAGGAAGTGATCGCCACACTATCAGATTTAGCCTCAAAGCGCCGGGTGGATGTTGGGCTGAGTTATGGAGAATCCAACAGCCGTTCACCTGTATGGGTAAATGGGGATGCGCTACAACTAAGGCGAGTCTTTACCAACTTGTTAACGAATGCAATTAACAGTTGCCCTCGTGGTGGCAACGTGGAAATTATTTTGGAGCCTGACTCTAGCTACCAGGTGGTGAAGATTGTCGATAATGGACGGGGGATAACACCGGATGAACTCCCCCGCTTGTTTGAGCGCTTTTACCAGGGACATAGCGATCGCCAGTCTATGGGGTCTGGGCTGGGGTTATACTTGACTCGACAGATTATTGAAGCCCACGGCGGTTCCGTCTGGGGAAAAAATCGTTTCTCAGGAGACGCTACTTCGCGATCGCAACGCGGTGCTTTGTTTGGATTCAGATTACCTCTGCATCAACGCTCAGAACAACTGTCATCAAACTCTGATGAGATTAGGTAGGTAACACAGAAGCTTCATGGTAATGACAATAAGCTGCCATATAGGTGCTTCATATTGAGAGTTAGCGAGATCATGCCGAATACATCCGTAACAGCCGACTCCGAAGTCGGCTATTGTTTTCTTGTGAAGCGAAAGCTTTTTAATGGCAAGATTTAGAAGGTGATTTGGCATGGTTTTGGGACACCCTTTCTAGTTTTCCCTTGTATGCGGCTCTCTTGCGCTTGTGTCTGGTAAAAGATGACCTCAAATGCACTACGAATTTTGCTTGTTGAAGATGACGAACTGTTTCGCCTCGGTTTGTCTATGCGGTTGCAACAGGAACCGGGATTAGAAGTCGTCGCTGAGGTTGAAGACGGTGAGACGGCTATAGAATTAGCTCTTCAACACCCCCTCGATATTTTGCTATTCAATGTCGAACTGCGGGGAATTGGGGGCATTGAAATTTGTGACAAACTTAAGGAGCAACACCCAGAGCTACCCATCCTAGCTTTAACCTCTCGTTTCCAAAAACCTCTGATTGCTCGGTTAATTGAAGTGGGTGTCAAAGGCTACTGCCTCAAGGGAATTAGGGCAGAACTTCTCATCCTGGCGATCCGTTCTGTAGCAGCAGGAGCTTCCTGGTGGGACGAAGCAGCAACCACGGAGATTCAATCTACTTTTGTACACAGCACACAACCTAGTTCTACCCCATCAGAGGTTGAAGAATTACCGGCGAATCCGCTTACAAGGCGTGAACAGGAAATCTTAGCAATGATTGCAGCGGGACGGAGCAATCAGGAGATTGCAGACATTCTCTACATTGCCCCTGGTACTGTCAGAGTTCATGTCCATTCCATCTTGAAGAAGCTGGAGGTGCGCGATCGCACTCAAGCGGCTGTCTTAGCCATCCAAAAACAACTCATTTCTCCCGACTT
>CADCTM010000651.1 GCA_902805485.1 uncultured Coleofasciculus sp.
CTCAACATCCATCAGTCCGGCAATTTCCTCTTCATCATCAAGGAAAGACTCGTCTTGGACATCACGAGCGATCAGGCGGTTGTTAGACTCTAACCAATCCAAAAGCGAAGTCTCTTGCTTGACAGGAATGACTTCAGCCAGTTGTTCGCGAGGTTCTTCACGCAAAGAATTATTGTACATAGGAAGATTGTGCTGTTGATTTAACGACAATTAGAGATATGTATTTTAGAGTAACCCAAACCCAAAGAGTGAATGATTGCTGGGCATCCAACTCTAACCAAGCCCAAATCAAGAAACTTAATCATCTCTACGCTAACATCTAGAGCAATTTCGGGGGGAACAAGAGGGGAAAACCAAAGATGTAATGCTCAGGTGAAGTCTTTATCGATTGCTAATTATGACAAAGAGGTGTTGAATTGTGAGTAAAGCCGAACTACTAGAAGCGATCGCTGGCAAGAATCGAGGCTTGTTGGCAACCGAAATTGATAAAAAAGCAATTCTCGTCGCCGTTTCCCGATTGGAAGACCGCAACCCCAATCCTAGACCTTTAGAGCGACCTGACCTTTTGGAAGGCGACTGGCGACTACTCTACACCACCAGTAATAGTTTATTAAATCTGGGTCGGTTTCCTGTGGTGCAACTTGGTCAAATCTATCAATGTGTTCGCACCTCAACGACGAAAATTTACAACATTGCAGAGCTTTCCGGTTTGCCTTATCTTGAAGGCTTAGTCAGTGTTGTTGCTCGATTTGAACCCGTAAATGAACGCCGAGTTGACGTGAGATTTGAGCGGTCAATCAGCGGCTTACAACGCTTAATCAGTTATCATTCTCCCAGCGATTTTATTGGGCAAATTGAAACAGGGAAAAAGTTTGCAGCAATTGATTTTAGCATTGAGAGTCGTGACCAGCAAGGCTGGTTAGATGTCACCTATCTTGATAATGATCTGCGAATTGGACGTGGCAATGAAGGAAGTGTATTCGTATTAACAAAAAACTGAATATATAATTATAAAATGAAGAAGATATAAGCAATTTTCTTCGTTTTTCTTGGCGCACAAACAGGTTTTATTAGTCTAAAACTTAAAATGGATTCAGTCTTAACTCCTTTATCCCAAGGGCAACTCAACCTGCTAGAAGCCTGTCCCCGTAAGTTCCAACACGTTTATTTCGACCAGCTTGGAACTCCTGTTTCTCCGGAACAACAAGAACGCCTTGCTTGGGGAAGTCGCTTTCACTTGCTGATGCAACAACGGGAACTAGGATTACCAATAGAATCGCTTGTAGAAGAGGATGCTGAATTACAACATTGGGTTACAGCTTTAGTTAATGAAGCAACGGATGTTTTAATTCCTGATCCTCAAACGTTCCGCGAGTCGGAACATTGCCGCACGCTGAATTTTCAAGGTTATTTATTTACTGTTATTTATGACTTATTGATTGAAGCTGAGAATAATGCTCAAATTCTCGACTGGAAGACTTATCCTAAACCAAAAGATCGTGGCAAGTTAGCTAAAGATTGGCAGACACGCTTGTATCTTTATACTTTTGCTGAGACAAGCGATTATTTGCCAGAACAAATTTCCATGACTTACTGGTTTGTCAAGTCGAAACCCCGTCCGAAAAGCTTAACGTTTACCTACGACGAAATACAACATGAAAAAACGAGGCAGCATTTAAGTCAGTTATTAACCAAACTTACTGG
>CADCTM010000652.1 GCA_902805485.1 uncultured Coleofasciculus sp.
GTCGAAAAGGTCAGTCAATTACCCTCTCTATATCCGATCGCGATAAAGCCGAACTAGAAGCGATCGCCCATGAACTCGGCATGATGTGGGGCGATCGCCCAAACATATCTAAACTGGTAGAAGCGATCGCTCGTCGCCAACTTTTAGTCTTCCCAAATAACAACTGGTCAGAAACACGCATCAGAGCGCTAGAAAGAGCTATCCGCGCTTTGACCGACATTGATCAGATTGAAGAAGCCAAAATCATTGCAGAGTTACTTCTCGAACGTAGCGAACTCTCATTGCCCTTACGAGCAGAAATTGAACGCTTTTTAGAGAATTTACCCCCTCCGTGGCGTTTAGAAATTAATCACTATATCCGCCGCCAACAACCGTTTCAGCTTTCTTACCAAGATGCAGCAGAGCGAGTGTGGAACTTCACGGTGTACCATGCCAAAGTCACTCTCCACGAAAAACGACAGTATCTTGATTGCAGATGTGCGGAGACAGAAGGCAATCACGACATAGACGACTTGCGTTACAACTGGTGTTTGCGTTTAGACCGTATCCAAGAAGCGGCTGTGACGCCTGTTGAGGGTCAGTGGCTCCCCAGTCTGGCTCAAATCGAGATAGAAATGCACCTGTTGAGAGGTTTAGCTTTTGCTTATCAGGCTAAACCTGAAGATAGTGCTAATGATTGGCTAACCGATCAACCGCGAGTACGGCGAGTTGTCAGAAAAGTATCCAGTACCTTTTGGTTTCTCCGCGAAGTGATGCAGTATGCGGAAGACTGCGTGATTGTCTCACCAGAGAGTGTACGCGATCGCGTCAAGCAAAAGCTACGGCTTCAGTGTCAGCAATACGACATGGAAATTCAGGAATAGTTTACCTATGGGCAGACAAAATGTCTGCCTACGAGCTGAAACTCAACTTAATACTGCTGAGTCGCCAACAAAGGCGCCGCATTTAATAACGTCTTAGTATAAGGATGCTGCGGATTCGTAAACAAATCGTGAGTTAAACCAATTTCCACCATCTGACCGCTATTCATCACCGCAATGCGATCGCATAAAAACCGCGCTAACCACAAGTCGTGCGTAATAAACAAATACGTCAGCTTAAACTCATCCTTCAACTCCAGCATCAAATCCAATACCTGCGTCTGCACAGTCGCATCCAGCATACTCACCGGTTCATCACAAATTAACAAACTCGGACGAGTAATCAACGCCCGCGCGATCGCAACTCGCTGTTGTTGTCCCCCCGATAAATCCGCCGGATAACGATTGTAATACTCCTCAGTTGGAACTAACCCCACCCGCTCCAGCATCTGCATTACTTGACTTTTCGCCTCAGTTATGCTTTTGGCTAGTTTATGAATAAATAACGGGTCAGCAATACTTTGCCCCACCGTCATCAACGGATTCAGGCAAGCATGGGGGTCTTGAAACACCATCTGAATCTGACGCCGCACCGTCCGCAACGCCTCCCCCTGTAGTTGTGCCAAATTCTGTCCCTGAAACTCAACCGTTCCAGAAGTCGGACGAACTAGCTGTAAAATCGTGCGAGAAAGTGTACTTTTCCCACAACCCGATTCTCCAACTAAACCCAGAATCTCCCCTGAATACAAGTCAAAGCTAACATTATCAACAGCTTTAATCGCGCGACTTTCCTTAGATTTAGAAAGCAATTGTTCAATAAAATTACTTTCTAAGGTGTAGTACTGCTTCAAATCTCTAACCCGCAGAATCGGAGAGGGGTCAAGACGCGCTGATGAGGCGTCTTTACTAATTTCTTCGTCTTCTTTGATTGCTTGAATATGCAAAGCCGCTTCCAAAAGCGATCGCGTATACTCATGTTGTGGCTGTTGCAGAATCTTCCCCACCGCCCCAGATTCCACGACTTTCCCACCATACATTACCGAAATGCGATCGCAATATTCCCCAACCATCGCCAAGTCGTGAGAAATCAGCAACAGTGCCATCTGTCTTTCCCGGCACAGTCGCGTCAATTCCTTTAAAATCTGCGCCGCAACCGTAACATCCAAGCTCGTCGTCGGTTCATCTGCAACAATTAACTTAGGATTGAGTAGTAGTGAAAGAGCGATCGCCACCCGTTGCCGCATCCCCCCACTAAACTCATGAGGATACTGCGCCCAACGCGAGCCGGGAATCTTCACCGCCTCCAACGTTTCCAGCGCCCTTTCCTTACTTTGCTTTCGACTAAGTTGAGGTTCATGCGCCCTTAGCGTTTCAATACAATGTTCCCCAATCGTCATCAATGGGTCAAGACGGGTCATCGGGTCTTGAAATATCAGCGCCACCGCCTCTCCGCGAAACTGACGCAACTGATTCGGCGTTAAATCAAAAACCGACTTTCCCGCAAACTTCACCCGTCCCTCAATTTGTGTTGATGCAGGTAATAACCGCATAGCTGCCCGTCCCAGCGTTGACTTACCGCAGCCAGACTCCCCCACCAACCCCATCCGTTCCCCAGCTTCCAGGGTAAATGAGACATCATCCACCGCCCATTGGGTGGCTTTGCCTGACTGTTTCGGATAAGCAACCCGCAAATTCTCTACACAAAACAAGGCGTCATTAGTCATTGATCATTAGTCACCAACAATAACTCATCCGTTAAATCCGTCACATAATCCGTTGCCGACGTTATGATTTACTTACTCATTGCGCCTCACGTCAGCAGGTTGAATGTTAACCGCAACTCGCCGCATTAAGTAGGCAACACCAAAGTCTCCATTGGGATGCTTCTCCAAAACTTCCGCCAGGGCAAACACTTGGGCTGCGACATCACTTCCGAGTTTATCAATAGTGGCGCGACGTTCTTGTTCAGAAAACTTTTGTTCTCGCGTTTTTGCCTGCCATTCGTTGGAAAACAACTCTTCAATTGTGGTGTGTAGTCCCAGTTTTTCCAAAATGTCCCACTCGCCATAGTCGCACCAAATCCCGCGACATTGCATACACCGTTCTACATAAAATGGAGTTGTCAGGTTGACCTTAGCGCGAGATAAATAGCGCCGACACTCCGGACATAATGCCGCCTTCGTATCAAAAGGAGACTGAACAAAATTCACATTGAGTGTCTTAGATTTTAAATCAGGTACTCCTGGATTATACGGTTGGCGCGAAGCCCAAGCCTCATATTCATCAGCAGGTATCCACGTCCCTTTGCACTCCTGACAATACTTCACGGCGAACTTGTCATCCAAAGCACCGTCTAATAAAGTTACACTCTTACATTTCGGACATTGCACAGATTTTTCTTCCTCACACAGTCCAATTCTCTTATTCAATCTACAGGAATTTTGGAGTGGGGACTAAAGCTAAAGTTGAAGCAACACTTCGCAATATTGAATCAATGTCTTGATCCGATCGCATATTTTGAGCGCACGAGTCTGTGATGTCGCCTGACTCCGTGACGCCTTCAATAACATTACATCCGTTTCCAGCAGCCGCATCTGCCGATAAAACTCCGTTTGCACAGACTGCCAGCGTGATGCATAATCCGAAGAAATGTCATCTGCACTGAGAGTGGCAATTTCACTTTCAAATAACTGTTGTAAATTTTGAAACTTTTCGGGCAGCAATTGCTTCTCCAAATCTATAGCCACAGCGCTTTCTGGCATCTCCTGCAAGACTTGTTGAAATTTTTGATACGGATCGCGATGTGTCGATGGCAACATTCTGGCTCTTGTTGATCTAAAATCAATGTAAAGAAATTTGTCTTTATGAGTAAGGCAGCCAATAGTTGAGGGCTATTCTTTAAGGCTTAAACCTGAAACTACTCTTTCATTACTATAGAGCGATGAGCAATGACCGCATTCTCACGCATACTCGATCGCAACCGCCAAACGCTTAGGGTTTAAAACTTATAAAGCCTAAGCATCATCTTTGCATCAATTTCTGCTCCTGAATCAGGGATTAAAGCCAACAGGTGTATAATTCCGGATCTGATTGCCTGCTCCTTCTGGTAGACTCATATCTATTTTTTATTTATTACCAAAGACATATGGACGCCATAGCCACAACCCCCACTCTTGACGTTAATGTCCCTGAATGGTTACAGGAATGTCTCACATCCGTCTCCTCAATCGGTAATGAACCCGCAGCGGACGACATGGACTTAATTTGTCGGGCATTTCGATTTGCCTACGAACTGCATAAAGGTCAGTACCGTGCCTCTGGAGAACCTTACATCGCCCATCCCATTGCTGTTGCGGGTTTGTTGCGGGATTTAGGTGGCAGCAGTGTAATGATTGCGGCAGGGTTCCTCCACGATGTTGTTGAAGATACAGACATCACGGTAGAAGAAATTGAGTCTCGCTTTGGTGTCGAAGTCCGGCGGTTGGTGGAAGGCGTCACCAAACTTTCTAAGTTTAACTTTTCTAGCAAAAGAGAGCGTCAAGCTGAGAACTTTCGGCGAATGTTTTTGGCAATGGCGGCAGATATCCGGGTGATTGTTGTAAAACTGGCAGATCGACTGCATAATATGCGGACGTTGGAACATTTAGCCCCAGAAAAACAGCGCCGGATTTCTTTAGAAACACGAGAAATTTTTGCCCCATTAGCGAATCGCTTAGGGATCGGACGCTTTAAGTGGGAATTGGAAGATTTATCGTTTAAATATCTTGAACCAGAAGCTTACCGAGAAACGCAGAAACTGGTAGCCGAAAGGCGTTCAGACCGAGAAGATCGATTAACAAAAGTATCAGAAATTTTGCGATCGCAGATGGAAGACATCGGCATTAAATGTCTGGAAATTAGCGGGCGTCCCAAGCATCTTTATGGCATTTATCAAAAAATGCAGCGGCAGCAAAAAGAATTTCATGAAATCTATGATATTGCAGCGATGCGGTTAATTGTAGAGTCAAAAGAAGAATGTTACCGTGCCTTAGCTATCGTTCACGATGCCTTTCGCCCAATTCCGGGAAGATTTAAAGATTACATCGGTTTACCCAAGCCAAACCGTTACCAGTCATTGCATACGGGGGTTATCGGTTTTACCGGTCGTCCGATTGAAGTGCAAATTCGCACCCTAGAAATGCACCAGGTTGCGGAATTGGGAATTGCCGCCCACTGGAAGTATAAGGAATCCGGTGGCTCAAACAATACCCGTATTACTGCCGAAGATGAAAAGCTGACTTGGCTTAGGCAGTTGCTGGAATGGCAAAATGACCTGAAAGATGCTCAAGAATACATGGAGAGCATCAAGGATAATTTATTTGATGATGATGTTTATGTCTTTACACCTAGTGGGGATGTGATTCCCTTAAGTAGGGGTGCAACGGCAGTGGATTTTGCTTATCGAATTCATACCCAAGTCGGCAACCACTGCGCCGGAGTGCGGATTAATGGGCGCTGGGCGGTATTAGATAGTCAGTTGAACAATGGGGATATTGTTGAGATTGTAACCAGAGAAAATAGCCATCCAAGTTTGGATTGGTTGAACTTTGTTGTCACACCCAGTGCGCGAAACCGGATACGGAAATGGTATAAGCGATCGCATCGTGACGAAAATGTAGCACGGGGGCGGGAACTTTTGGAAAAGGAACTTGGCAAGAAAGGCTTTGAAGCGTTACTAAAATCTGAGCCGATGCAAACCGTTGTCGAAAAATGTAACTACCATTCTGTCGAAGATTTACTTGCCGCCCTGGGTTATGGCGAAGTCACGCTTAACATCGTGGTTAATCGACTGCGAGAAGTTGTTAAAGCCAAGCAACCCCTTGAAACTGACTCTCAGGTACTACCTATTACTCAAGCACCGCCTGTAAAAGTACCAACGACTAATTTTAGTAAATGTGAACCGATTGCGGGTGTCGAGGGGCTATTACATCATCTGGCAGGTTGTTGCAATCCAATTCCTGGAGAAGCGATTATTGGTGTTGTGACTCGCCTGCGGGGAATTTCCATTCATCGCCAAGGTTGTGTCAATGTAGAGAATGTACCAGGAGAGCGCATTGTTCCAGTTAGCTGGAATCCCACAGATAATGATCGCCTGCGTCCTCAAACTTACCCGGTTAATATTCAATTGGAAGTGATCGACCGTGTGGGTGTTTTCAAGGATATTTTATCTCGCTTGAGTGACCAGAATATTAATGTCCGCAATGCACAGGTTAAGACTCAAGAAGGAAAACCGGCAATTATCGATTTGTGCATTGATATCCGCGACCATAAACAACTGGAAAGTAGCTTCTGCCAAATTAAGAAAATGATCGATATCCTGAATATGCGCCGCCTCAGTCAAGTTGAGGAGTAGTTGTTGGTCATTGGTTATTGAGCGCCTAGACGGAGGAAGCCTTTCCGAAGGAGTATGACAAACTTCTAGGATTTGGTAAGAATACCAATCAGATGCTGGCAAATCAAGCTAATTGCTGACAACCCAGCATTTAAGTCAATTAAACGTCCAAATTGAACAAGAAGATTCAGGAAGCAACTATTCAACACCCGATTGTGCTTTGTCATTAGTCCTTAACAAGAAAGACCACTAACCAATGACTATGAAGCGTTCTGCCTGTCTCATCTTTAATCCCGTTGCGGGTCAAAGTGACCCAGAGCAAGATTTGTTGCAAATACGGACTTTTTTAGAGCCGGCATTTGATCTGGATATTCGTATAACAACGCCAGAGGTTGATGCTAATCAACTGGCTTCTGAAGCGGTTCAACGGGGCGTTCAGATGATTATTGCCTCTGGAGGTGATGGCACGCTCTCGGCAACGGCGGAAGCCTTGGTGAAGACGGGTATTCCGTTGGGGGTAATTTCCCGGGGGACGGCGAATGCGTTTGCGTCGGCGTTAGGAATTCCTAACACAATTGATGCCGCTTGTCAAACAATTTTGGATGGAGCAACAAGGGTTGTCGATGCGGCGCAGTGTAATGGCAAGCAGATGGTTTTATTGGTTGGCGTCGGCTTTGAAGCGGAGGTGGTTGAGAAAGCAGACAGAGAGACAAAAAATCGCTTGGGAATGATGGCGTATGTCCTTGCTGGGGTTAAACAATTAAGAGAATTTGAGACATTTGAAGCGACAATTGAGACGGATGAAAAAGTGATTACGGTAACGGCGGCGGCAGTAACAATCGCAAATGCTGCACCTTCGACATCGATTCTTGCTCAAGGGCCTGCGGGAATTGTTTATGATGATGGATTGCTCGATTTAACGGTGGTAGCACCAGAGAATCGTGCAGGTGCGATCGCTTCGGCTTATCATTTATTGCAAACGGCGTTGAGCGGTGATGCTGCTGAACGGGATGATATTGGTTATCTGCGGGCAAGACGGATTAAAGTAAGCACTAACCCTCCTCAAAAAGTTGTCCTGGATGGAGAAATTCTTGGCACAATGCCGATTGATGTTGAGTGTATTCCAGGTGGTTTAACAATCTGTGTGCCGCTGGTAGAAGAAGTCCAGGCTTTGGAAAAACTTGATGGACTGCGTGAGTTAACGATTGAGTCAAAGCTTGAAGTCGGTTTGGAATAATTAGTAATAAGGGCGCACGGGAAGCGCCCTGATGCAAAGATTAAAGGAAGCGACATGGATATTAGAAACGTTCTACAGACTCAAATTGCTTCCCATTTTGAGCATTTGCCGCCTCACCACAAGTCCGAGGGGTGGGAAAAATCTTACCCGGATTTGCTAAACCTTTGGGATTAAAAACTTGCCTTACCCACTGCATTGTTTCCAAGTCTGCCTCGCTAAACATATCCGGCATAAAGCATTTTTTATCTGAACCGATACCATGTTCTCCGGATATACTCCCCCCCACTTTTACACAAAGTCGGAGAATTTCCCCGCCTAATTCTTCCACCTTTTCCAACGCACCAGGAACGGCATTATCATAAAGAATCAGTGGGTGGAGATTGCCATCGCCTGCGTGAAAAACATTTGCGATCGCATATCCATATTTCTGACTCAACTCTTCAATTTCTTGGAGAACTCCGACTAATTGAGTCCGAGGAATCACCCCATCCTGGACAAAATAATCCGGACTTAGATGACCAGCAGCAGCAAATGCCGCTTTCCGACCTTTCCATAATTTATAACGGGTTTCTGGGTCACTTGCGGTTGTAATGTTCCGGGCACCATTCTGCTTGCAAATATCAGCAACGCGGTGTTTATTAGTTGCTACTTCTACTTCTAAACCATCCAGTTCTATTAATAAAATTGCCACCGCATCTCTGGGATAACAACCAGTGGCAACAACATCTTCTACGGCGTTAATGCTGAGGTTATCCATCATTTCCATCCCACCTGGAATTATCCCAGCGCTGATAATATCCGCAACCGCCGCACCCGCGTCTTCAATACTGTTAAAATCTGCCAGGAGAACACAAATAGATTCTGGAGTTTTAAGGATTCTTAAAGTGATTTCTGTGGCGATACCTAACGTGCCTTCAGAACCCACAAATAACCCCGTCAAGTCATACCCCGGCATTTCTGGAACTTGTCCCCCAACTTCCACAATAGAACCGTCAGGAATAACCAATTTTAATCCCATAACATGGTTAGTTGTGACGCCGTATTTCAGGCAATGAACACCGCCAGAATTTTCAGCAACGTTACCACCAATTGAGCAAATAATTTGACTGGAAGGGTCAGGTGCATAATAGAAACCTGCACCACTAACCGCTTGCGTCACCCAGTTATTAATCACACCAGGTTGGACGACTATGCGCTGGTTTTCCAAGTCAACGTCGAGAATTTGCTTCATCAAAGCGGTGACAATTAAAACACAATCTTCTACGGGTAAAGCACCACCGGATAAACCCGTCCCAGCACCCCGCGCCACCCAAGGAATTTGGTTTTGGTCGCATATCTTCACTACCGCTGCCACTTGTTCGGTGTTTCGTGGCAAAACTACCAGCGCTGGACGTTGACGATAGCTGGTTAAACCATCACATTCATAAGTCAGCAATTCTTCACGACGTTGGACAACGCCGTTTTTGCCAACAACGGCTTCAAATTGCTTGATGATCGGTTTCCAGTTACGTTGTTGTTTTTCCTGAATCAGCATAGGTGGTTCCCTGGAAGTATGGGTGCGGAATATTTTTTATAAAGCGATATCGTGTTTATCGGTCAGCAACTCTTACTTGCAACAACACCTTTTTGACCAACGACTC
>CADCTM010000653.1 GCA_902805485.1 uncultured Coleofasciculus sp.
TTAGCTAAGAAATCAATGAAAGGATAAGGCAATGACCCAAGACCCTACGAAAATCGTTTTGATAACAGGAGCGAGCCGAGGATTGGGTAAAAATACGGCTTTGGCGCTTGCCAAAAAAGGTGTTGATGTGATCGTGACGTACCGCAGCAACGAGGCCGAAGCCCAAAATGTTGTTTCTGAAATTGAACAAATTGGCGGTAAAGCGATCGCGCTACAACTGGATACTTCTAATACAAAAACCTTTGATGATTTTGCGACCCAAATTAAGCAGTCACTCCAGGACAAATGGGAAGCACAGCAGTTTGATTTCCTCGTCAACAATGCCGGGATTGGTATTCATGCACCGTTTGCAGAAACGACTGAGGAACAATTCGATCACTTGATGAACATTCATGTCAAAGGTGTTTTCTTCCTGACACAGAAGCTTCTGCCGTTGCTCAAGGATGGAGGACGGATTATCAACATTTCCTCCGGTCTTGCCCGGTTTGCCCTACCCGGCTATACCGCCTATGGAACCATGAAGGGGGCGATCGAGGTATTGACCCGATACATGGCGAAGGAATTGGGACACCGGCAGATTGCGGTGAACGTAGTGGCTCCTGGCGCAATTGAAACGGATTTCGCCAATGGCTCAGTGCGTGACAATCCAGAGGTTAATAACTTCATCGCTTCGCAAACTGCTCTGGGTCGCGTTGGTCTTCCCGATGATATTGGAGGGACGATTGCATCTTTACTCTCCCAAGAAAACAGATGGGTCAATGCTCAGAGAATCGAAGTCTCTGGCGGCATGTTTCTTTAATTCATACCAACCAAAACAAAAAGAAAAATCACCATGTTAAACGTAGAGAAGAAAGTCATTGTCATCACTGGAGCCAGTAGCGGCATTGGTGAAGCTACCGCTAAACTGTTGGCAAAAAATGGAGCAAAAGTAGTTCTAGGTGCACGTCGCGTCGATCGCTTAGAAGCAATTGCCAAGGAGATTCGTACTGCGGGTGGAACAGCCGAATATCAAACGCTCGATGTGACGCAACGCAGCCAACTGGAAGCAATCGTGCAATTTGCTCAGAGTAAGTTCGGTCGAGTCGATGTCTTGATTAACAATGCGGGTGTGATGCCACTATCAGCACTCGACCAACTCAAAGTTGACGAATGGGATCGCATGATTGATGTCAACATCAAAGGTGTCTTGTACGGCATTGCAGCCGCACTGCCCATCATGAAAGCCCAAAAGGCTGGTCAGATTATCAACCTCTCCTCGATCGGCGGACATGCAGTGTCTCCCACTGCGGCTGTCTACTGTGCTACGAAATTTGCAGTTGGCGCGATCTCAGAGGGACTTAGACAAGAAGTGGGTGGTGACATCCGCGTTACAGTAATTTCGCCAGGAGTCACCGAGTCGGAGTTAGCCGACAGCATCAGTGATGAAACTGCCCGAAAGGGAATGCAACAATTCCGCCAAGTATCCATTCCAGCTTTAGCGATCGCTCGTGCAATACTATTTGCGATCGAACAACCTGACGATGTTGATGTCAGTGAAATCATCGTCAGACCCACAGCCAGCCTCTACTAACACAAAGGGGTCATAGGTATAGGGTTGGCAAGAGCAGTCTACCAATAGCACAGACTGCTACTTGGTTTTTCTAGTTCCTACCCTTAAATTGACCCGTGCTGTTAATAGAAAATTAGGGGAATAGAT
>CADCTM010000654.1 GCA_902805485.1 uncultured Coleofasciculus sp.
AAATTTAAGCATTCATCTCCAAGAAAACCCAATTGAACTTAGTTTAGCTGAACCGTCAGAGAAGCCCACTAGTATAACCGATTAAGATCTACCCTAGAGCGGCTGTGGTTCAGCTTGCCTCAATTTCCTAGCCAATACGATTGAATGTTGCGTCTTGCTCAGTTTACTCAAAATTAATTAGCGGTCTTACCTTCCGATTGAGAACTGGCAACAGACGCAGAGGGTGAAGTGGTACTATCCACGCTTAAGATTTTGGAGGGCAGAATGTTAGTCAAATCATTTGCCTTTTCACTAAACAATTTAAAGTAGGTGGCGACGCAGAATTCCTTGATCGGATAAGCCAAAAACGTTAAAGGATTAATGGTAACGACGATATTGCGGACATCTCGAACGGCTAAATTAACGATTTGCTTGGCAACGTTATCCGCCGACATTACCCCAATCGGATTGAGATTACTTTTAAACGGACCTAAAATCAGTTTCCGCACCACACAGGGAGCATCCAGACGCCGCAGCGTAACCAAATCTCCAAGCGATCGCTTCGTCAATTCATACAACGGACTAAAAGCGGGGTTAACTTCTGCTTCCGAGGTATTTACCCAAACTTCTTTCGTCGCGATATCTTCGTTGGTGCGAACCGTGGTAAAAAAGAGTTCCATTAGCCGCCAACAGGAAAAAGTGTTAATTTCGTAGGATTTTGCGATCGCTTGGGCCGTTCTTTCCCCATGTACATTAATCCCATGATTGAGAATTAGAATATCCACCTTTTCCAGGTGTGGCGCTAACTCTGACTCATTTCCTACTTGCCAGGAAATCGTTTTTACGGGCAACATTTCACCATTCACACTTAAGGTGACAGTCTGTGCTGTGGACGTAAGAGCAATCACTTTTGCCCCACGCGCCTGAAGTTGTGCCAAAAGACTGCGCCCCAATGTTCCAGATGCGCCTGTAACGGCAATTGTTTTGCCTTTTAAGGAAAGTGCTGTCCCCATAAGCTGATCCACCAACGTCAACGTCCCGCAATAGTAAGCTTTTTGGTTATCAAAATGATGTCGCCAGTGATAGGTGCGGTTCACACTCCAGCGAGAAGGTGGGGTGAGGAAGGGACCTGGCATATGAGTAATATCCGTCAATTCATGGGCCCACTGCCACCCACAACCGCGAGCGATCGCACTCAGTAAGAATGTCAGAGTGTAAAGAGAACCAGCGATTGCTGCCCAATGCGAACCTGGTGCAACCGTATAAGCAACGCCCCAAAATAATCCACTCATTAGTAGCATCGCCAAGCATTCTGGCACATCATTTCGCCAATGCGCTTGCCGATAAATTGTGTCACTCACCGCTGTCAAGTCTGGGCGGAATACACGATGATGCCAGATGTGCAACCGATATAAGGGTTGCCATACATGGGATAAAACATGGTAGAAGTCTCGCACGAGTTCTACCCAAAGGACAGAACCCAGTCCCAGAGAGGCTGTAGCTATTAAAGAAATCACCATCCGTAAATCCCACACACATTTAAGCTTGATTTGTTAAAAACGAATTGAACGTTTTATTCACTGTCCATTAGGCGGCTTCTTGATCCTGCCACCAGTAGCAGCGCAACGCGAGATCCAGCTTCAACCTGTGATGAAGCCCAATACCAAGTTAACTACTCTTGTCATTACAAAGGGTTGCAAAAAATTAATAATTCCCATAGAAGTATAAGAAATTTAATAATTTCGATACAATCAAGGATGCACAGTTGGGTGTCAGCTCATGCTTGTTTCAGTATGGGTATCAAAAGGTATTAGGGGTTGAACTAAGTAAATTATGCCGGAGAATTCCTGGTCACAAAACGATTCTGGCGACGATCTTGACCCGATTAGCTCTTTATTATCTGACCTAGATGAAGAAGAATTTGAACATGACTTCTTCTTTCAGGGACTAGAAGGACGCCGCAGCAAAGCGGCATTAGTCTTAACCTTGCTTTGGAGTGGCACGATCGCGCTTCATTTAGTTTCTTGGGGTTCCTGGTTAATTTTCGCGCTGACGGGGCTACTGGGGATTCAATCGGTACGGTTTTTGCTGGCTCGACCTTTAAAGACACCGAAACCGATTTTGGAGCAAGAGCAAGCTAATTTACCTTACATTTCCCTCCTCGTGGCAGCAAAAAATGAAGAAGCTGTCATCAGTAATTTGGTGAAAATGTTGTGTAATTTAGATTACCCAGAAACACGCTACGAAGTCTGGGTGATTGACGATCATAGTACCGACGGCACGCCTGGATTATTAGACGAACTCGCAGGAGAATACCCTCAACTAAAAGTACTGCATCGCCCGGAGTCAGCGGGTGGCGGCAAGTCAGGAGCGCTCAATCAGGTACTGCCTCGAACCAAAGGCGAGATTGTTGGAGTGTTTGATGCGGATGCTCAAGTAACCAAAGATTTGCTGCGGCGGGTATTGCCCTTGTTTCGTGCGTCTGAAATGGGAGCAGTGCAGGTAAGAAAAGCGATCGCCAATAACTCCCAGAATTTCTGGACAAAAGGGCAGATGGCAGAAATGGCACTCGACAGCTTTATCCAACAGCAGCGCATCGCCATTGGTGGCATTGGCGAATTGCGCGGTAATGGGCAGTTTGTTCGCCGCTCGGCATTAGAGCATTGTGGCGGATGGAATGAGGAAACGATTACCGACGACTTAGATTTAACAATTCGCTTGCATTTAGACAAATGGGATATTGGCTTTCTCGACTCCCCCGCCGTTGAAGAAGAAGGCGTTACAACAGCATTAGCCCTTTGGCATCAGCGCAACCGTTGGGGAGAAGGCGGATACCAGCGCTATTTGGACTACTGGCGTCTGATTGCGAGTAACCGCATGGGAACTATGAAAACGCTGGATTTGTTTTCATTTATGATTATCCAGTACCTGTTGCCCGCCGCTGCCATCCCCGACTGTTTGATGGCAATTGCCCGTAACTGTCCACCAATTTTGACGCCGTTAACAGGACTTGCTCTCGCCCTGCCTTTAATAGGAATGTTCAAGGGGTTGCGCCGCACAAGTCCTGAACCATTAACAGTTTCAACCTTTTTTATTACTCTCTGGCAGACGCTACGAGGGACATTTTATATGCTGCACTGGATGCTGATGATTGCCAGTATTACCGCTCGGATTTCTGTGCGCCCGAAGCGGCTGAAATGGGTAAAGACAGTGCATGAAGGCAGTGGGGAAGAAAGTTTTGAATTTTAGATTTAGTGCTTTGGCTTCCGGAAGATCCCCCAACCCCTTTTTTTAGGGGGGCGAAGAGTGCCTCATTTGTCTATTTTTTAAGGGCGCTAAGATTCTTTTCCGATTTCCCCCTTTTTTTAGGGGGGATATTCCGGGTGTGAAAACACAAACTAGCCCCTGTTTGCTCAGTCCTATGAATATTCAACAAGCCTTTGATACCGCCGCCGCTGACTACGATCCCCTGCGTCGGACTCTGATACCCTGTTTTGACGACTTCTATGGAACCGCCGTAAGTGTTGTACCGTTTGCTCAGACAGCATCCTTATCAGTTCTGGATTTGGGTGCAGGTACAGGGCTTTATTCGGGCATGATTCAAGCTGTCTTTCCGAATGCTCGGATGACGCTTTTGGATTTAGCACCGGAAATGTTGGAGAAGGCAAAAGCTCGATTTAAGGAGATGGGGAAGTCGCCGAAGATATTGGTGGGTGATTATCTCAAAACGGATTTTGCAGGTTCTTATGAGCTGATTATCTCCGCCTTGTCGATTCATCATCTAGAAGATGGGGATAAGGAACGCCTTTACCAAAAGGTTTATTCATCCTTAAAGCCGGGTGGGATGTTCGTCAATGCTGACCAAGTGCTGGGTGCGACGACTGAGATAGAGAAGCTTTACCGGACGAATTGGCTGGAATCTGTTTGTGCCAAAGGAATATCCCAGGAAGAGCTAAATTGTGCGCGTCAGCGTATGGAATACGATCGCATGACTCCCCTAAATACTCAACTGAGTTGGCTAGAAAAAGCTGGATTTCAGGACGTGGATTGCTGGTATAAAAATTTTAGCTTTGCGGTTTTTGGTGGATATCGACCCATCTAATCAGGGCTACGGAATAAAGTGGAATATCTTGTTTTCGGCTTGGTCTGACTGCTGCAATTAAGGGCGCACCGCCGTGCGCCCCTACTCAAAATTAAATGCTTTTGAAGGTTTAACCCAATCCTTCAATGACCGGATGGAAGTAAAACGCCAGCGCCAAAACAAGATAAGCTGCCAAAAGCAAGATGCCTTCTAACCAGTTCGAGTTGCCATCAGAACTAATTGAATTGGCAATTAATACTGATACGGCTACAGCTACGAGTTCAAAGGGGTTAAAGTTCAAATCCATCGGTTGACCCAGCGCCCACCCCGCCAGGACTAACACAGGCGCGACAAAGAGCGCAATTTGGAGACTTGAACCGACTGCCACAGAGACGGAAAGGTCCATCTTATTTTTCATTGCCACGGTAACGGCGGTGGCGTGTTCGGCAGCGTTACCAATCACGGGAAGGACAATCACACCTGTGAACAAGGCGGTTAACCCCAGTTTGGCGGTTGCTTCTTCCAAGGTATCAACTAATAACTCTGACTCATAGGCTACGACCAAGGTAATAACTAGTAGCAACCCAACCCATAACCAGAGATTAGGTTTGTGTTTGGCATCGTCTACCGCGAAGTTCGCCTCTGCCATCTCTTCTAAATCGTTCTCTGCCATACCGACATCGAACAGATAGCTGTGGGTTTTCATCGAAAACAGCAGCGTCAGCCCATAAACCAAAATTAATACTATCGCCACGGCAGCCGAAAGCTTTTGCAATATGGGTTCACTGATCCCCGATGAGGTGGCATCGACGGCGGTTGGTACGAGGATGGCGATTACTGCTAGGTTCATTGAGGAGGCATTTACCCGCGCCATCGTTGGCTGAAACTCCTGTTCTTTGTAGCGCAAGCCTCCTAGCAACATGGAAAAGCCCATCACCAGGAGTAGGTTACTAATGATTGAGCCTGTAATTGTTGCTTTGACGACATCGACAAGCCCTGCGTTTAAGGCAATCAGGGCAATAATTAGTTCTGTGGCATTGCCAAAAGTTGCATTTAATAGTCCTCCTAAAGAGGGACCAACTACCACCGCAATTTCTTCTGTTGCCGTACCCATAAACGCTGCAAGCGGCAGAATTGCCAAGCCGGAGGTGATGAAGACAACGGTCGATCCCCACTCCAGGAAGTGCGCGGCAATGGAAACGGGAACAAATAGCAGCAATGTAAAGAAAATCGTATTTTTGTTGAGCATCTATGTTTTCTTCACCTCAAAAGTGTTGCTTTAATTCGACTTTAGGCAACCACGGGGGATTGCCCCTACGATACGGATGTCTGATCTTAGCTGTAACAGAATATGTCATTTGACGGGTGCAGCCGCGATCGGGAACTGTTATCCTTCAATTAAGTTCAATGAACTTAATACAAGTTCCATGAACTTGCTAGCAGTCTCAGGCGGACATTGCTGTTAAATGAAAACAGTGTTAAAAACTTCAAAGCTTTTCTTCTCCTCGCCAGCCTAATTCCTGGCATTTACAGCTTGTCGCTACAACCTGTTTTTGTGGCTTTTTAAGATTGCAAGTCCGAAACATATACATTCCTGATGACAGCTCTGATTGATTCCCTACTGCCTGATTATTTGTAGGGGCAACAAAGCAGTCTAACTAATCTTTTTGTAATTTGGTACTCCCATGACTTCTGCTGCCGAGCTTCCAGCTTCACAAGCTGCTGCAATGAACGCGATAACCCTAACGGGACGCTCCGCGACCGCCAATTTGAATGACGATGCAGGGATCACAAGCGCTCCCCTGCAAACTGCAACGGGCGTCTACGTCACAGTTCACGGACATTTCTACCAGCCTCCCCGTGAAAACCCTTACCTGGATACGATTGAGCGTCAGCCGAGTGCATCGCCTTTTCACGACTGGAATGAGCGCATTCACCATGAGTGCTATCGCCCAAATGCCTTTGCCAGAGTGCTGAATGACCGGGGCGAAGTTGTGGGGATCGTGAATAATTACGAGTATTTGAGCTTTAACATGGGTCCAACCCTGTTGTCCTGGCTCGAACGCTATGACATTGAGGTGTATCAGCGGATAATCGAGGCGGATCGCTCAAGTTGCGATCGCTTAAATGGTCACGGCAATGCGATCGCTCAAGTCTACAATCACATCATCCTCCCCCTCGCCAATGAACGAGACAAACATACCCAAATCCGCTGGGGTATAGAAGACTTCCGCTCCAGGTTTAATCGTGATCCCGAAGGCATCTGGCTGGCAGAAACCGCAGTTGATTACGCCACCCTTGAAGCATTAGTTGCAGAAGGAATTAAATTCACCATCCTCGCGCCCTCTCAAGCCGAACGCTGCCGCTTGATCCCCCAAGAAGAACAACCGATTACGCAATGGTTGGAAGTTGGGGGAGGTCAAATTGATCCCACCCGTCCTTATCGGTGTTTCCTGGAAAATGGCAAATACATCGACATCTTTTTCTACGATGGACCGATCTCGCGGGACATGGGCTTTAATGATGTCCTGAGTAATTCAACCCACTTTGCAGGGCGTTTAGGTCAAGCCGTACGTGGGGATCATCGACCGGCGCAGTTAATATCAGTGGCGACGGATGGGGAAACCTTCGGGCATCACAAAGGCGGGACTGAAAAATGTCTCGCCTTTGCTTTTACTCAGGAGTTTCCTAACCGGGGCTGGACAGTAACGAATTACGCCCACTACCTCAGCATCAATTCCCCCACGTGGGAAGTGGTACTAAAGCCTGTAACTGCTTGGAGTTGCTCTCATGGGGTGGATCGTTGGCAGGATGATTGCGGCTGCGGTGGCGGCGGTGGATGGCATCAGAAGTGGCGGCGTCCGTTGCGGGATTCCCTGGATTGGCTGCGGGATAAGTTAATTAAGGTTTATGAGGAGACGGGGCGGAAGTTTTTCCTTGATCCCTGGCAAGCGCGGGAAGAATATATTCAGGTAATACGCGATCGCTCTGCGGCGAATGTTGAGCAGTTTTTGATGCGACACCGCAAGCGCAAACTGACGCCAGGGGAACAGTTAGACGCCTTGCGCCTGCTGGAAATGCAGCGTCATGCCTTGCTGATGTACACCAGTTGTGGCTGGTTTTTTGAGGAGATTTCTCGCCCGGAAGGGGTGCAGATTCTCCGTTACGCTGCCCGTGCCCTAGAATTAGCGGGTGAGGTTGCCGGGGTGCAGTTAGAAAAGAACTTTTTGCGCCGCTTGAATAATGCACCGAGTAATGTTGAGTTTTTCCGGCATGGCGGTGAGGTTTATCGGCATTTGGTGGTATCGGCTCAAATTAGCTTTAAGCAAGTTGGGGCGTATTATGCGATAAGTTCTTTAGTTGGCAGGCAAGAGCAGCGAGTTAAGAAGCAAGAAGCGGAAGCGAGTCATCTGTCTTGTTTTGTGCCCCATCCGTCTAAGGTTTATTGCTATGAAGTTCAACAGTTAGATTACCAGCGGCAACAACTGGGATCTTTGACTGTGGCGGTAGGGCAGGTGCGCTTGCTGTCAGAGATTACTTGGGAAACCAGCCATTTAGTCTTTGCGGTGCTGCATTTGGGCGGTTGGGATTTCCACTGCTGTATTCAACCGTTTACGGGACGCCGCGCTTATAGTCAGTTGAAGGATAAGCTGTTTGATTGCTTAAAGCAAGGTAGTGGGGCGCAAATGATTTTGGAGATGTCGCCGCTGTTTGGGGGCGAGTCGTTTGGGTTGCAGGATTTGTTTGCCGAGGAAAGGCATCGGATTATGCGGCTTTTGAGTCATGAAACGCTGACACGATTGGATCAGCTTTATACTCAGGTTTACCGGGATAATTACGGGATCTTGATGGCGTTTCATCGGGATGAGTTGCCTGTGCCGAAAGAGTTGCAGGTGGCGGCGGAGATTTGTTTGTCGAATCGCGGTATTATTGCGCTGAGGGCGTTGGATCGGGAGTTAATCGATCGCAAAATGTTGTTGAGTCATTTGGCAGAGTTAGAAGCGATCGCAACTGAATCAACTCAACTGCATTGTCATCTGCAACTGCCAGAAGCGAAACCGACGCTGGAAAAGTTAATTTTGCGATCGCTTTGGCAACTGTTGCACGATCCCAATTTAGAAACCCTCAGTCAGGATGTTCAATATATAGAGCGATTGATTGAACTGGGAAATAAGCTTCACCTGGGATTAGTTCTGGATCGTTGTCAGGAACTGTACTTTAGCTGTTTGCAGTCGCGCATTGTACCCCAGTGCCAGTTAGCGATGCAAGCCCAATTAGTTTCAGAAACTGGTTGGGATAATACTCAGTTACGTCACTTACTCCAACTTGGAGAAAATTTGGCGGTTGATGTCAGTTTCTGGTTGAGTCAGTTGCCGTAAATTAATATAATCCTCGAAACGAAAATCTGTAGGGTAGCACGGCTGTGCTACCCTACAGATTTGATTCAATCACTAAACCGACGCCGAAAACGGGGATCAAGGTGATGTTTTTTCCTTTGGTTGCAACTGAAACAAAGCGTTTGCAAATTACTGATGTCGTTTTGTCCGCCAAGAGCAAGGGGGATAATATGATCAACAGTAAGACTCGTCTCTAAATTAGACTGACCGCAACTTTGACATTGATACTTGTCGCGTCCAAAAACATACTTTCTTACTTCTGGCGGAATCGAAATTCGTGGCGTCTTACTCATGGGGCATTTCTAGGCAGAAAGTGCGATAATCTTTTTCTACTTGGATAGCGTAAGTTTGGGCATAGTCAAGCAAGACGCTACGCCAGTCTGAATATGCACCATATTGAATCAGCTCATCTGCGATCGCAGAACCCTGTCGCCCTCCGCTGCGTAACTGATCCCAGGCGGTGATTTTCCCCATCGTCTTCATCACTTTCTCTAAGGGGCGTAACTTGCCATGCCATAAATTTAGCCTCACTTTGTCTTGAAGAGGTTGCAACTCCCGTAATATATAAAATTTACTCTCTTGCCTCACCGTTCCCAAAAGTGCTGGAGGCGTACAATAACACT
>CADCTM010000655.1:0-412 GCA_902805485.1 uncultured Coleofasciculus sp.
GGGCAACAAGGAATGGCTCTGTCTGCGCCCCCCGAACTTTTGGAAAACTCAGCTTACGAGTACCATCTGACATTGGTTCCATCAGACAGACTACGGAGGCGGCTGCTGCGATCGCGCTTGACCCCCGCAACTTAGCAACTCCCTTGTTCTCTTTAGACTTGCTCAGGTGGTGGATTAAGATGCACCCACAGCCGTAAGCATTGGTCAGTGCCTCCAAGTCATAAATTGTGCTTTTGGCTTGTGAGCTGTTTTCATCAAAGCTGGGGTCGCGATGGATCGAGCTAAATGAGTCGATAACCAC
Source organism: uncultured Coleofasciculus sp. (assembly GCA_902805485.1). GTDB lineage: Bacteria > Cyanobacteriota > Cyanobacteriia > Cyanobacteriales > Coleofasciculaceae > CADCTM01. Next base: position 302 of record CADCTM010000655.1, read on the forward strand.
TAGGGCGGGACGGAGATCGTTGATCGCCTCCTCCAGCACGTCCCATTGGCTCACATCCCAGTTGAGAATGATGTCCCAGTTTTCATCATCCAAGGGAATGCCTCGATCAAT
>CADCTM010000655.1:422-1683 GCA_902805485.1 uncultured Coleofasciculus sp.
CCCGCTGACAATTAAAACCTTACCTGACTTGACAGGTTTCTCACCGAGGAATTCCTCTCCGAGCAGTAGTGAACCGACAGCATCATAGGCGGCTGTTGTTTTGCCCACCCCCGCATCGCCACCAATAACAAAAACACCGCGACTGGGGATAATGCCAGGAAAAACCCAGGATATTGATTCAGTTTCGAGGGCTAGGAAATCTTTACCTTTGAGTCGCTTTGCCTTGGGCGTCACGGTGCTGGTTTTGAACAGTCGGATTTGCTGTTCGACATCGCGCCTTGACCAGCCTGTGCGTCGGCAAAACTCGATCAGTTTGTCAGTGAATTTGTAAGGGTCGCGTTCTTGGGCGATCGCCTTCAACTCTAACCGCTTCCGCTCAGATGGATCGATTGGGGTCGCGCTAGGCAGTCCCAGTGAACGCTCAAGCTTTTCTCGAAGTGGTTTCAAATATTTGTGTTCCCAGTTGTACTCGTTCACGCCAGCTTCCCTTCTGAGTTCTTCCAGAAGGATGTTAGCTTCTATTGAGTCAATTTGTGAGTCAATTTGAGTTTCCAGGATTTGGGTAGCCTTCTCTATTGCTTCTCGTAGTGGTAGCTTTTGAAAAGATGCGTTGCCGTTGACAGTGCGATCGCCTCCATCAACAGTGCCGCGACGATTACCACTCTTACTTCGCCCAGACAACTTCTCCTGATTCCTTAACCAAGCCTTTGCACAGTTCTCTAAAACATCATCGGTAAGAGAAGGAGTTGGGTTATCCTTTAATGCAGACCTCCATATCGCCTCGGCTTCTGTAGTTGAGAGCGATGGGGTGCATCGGTGGCAGTAATCATGGAGCAAATGGCGAGGGTCATCGCTATACCGAATACCCAGATGGTTTAAGCGCTTTGCAGTACCGATGAGGTTTCGGGCGAGTTTTGCACCGCTGCTATTTCTTGACCCCTGACTAGCGCCTTGATCAATCAATTTTCGGTCATCTTTGGTTAGGAATTGGTAGAGTGGCACATCGTCGGAGATTGAAGACTGATAATTGATGCTCGGGTGCTTTGGCTCTTGACGATGTGGAATTGCGGCTCTTAATTCTTCGTAGGTGTAGACTTGCTCTGATTGGTGCATGATATCGCAGCGGATAGGGTCACAATTTGGTTTGATATGCCAGCAACCAGCCAACCTCAATACCCGAGAAGGGTTTTTGAGTTTTTGGTCTGATTGAGTGTAAACGAGTAAATCTTCTTGCAGTTCAAGCCACTGCTCTTTGGTTAAA
>CADCTM010000656.1 GCA_902805485.1 uncultured Coleofasciculus sp.
CATTGTCAGTGGCAGTTGTGATCGCACCCTTAAACTTTGGGATATCCGCACTGGTCAATGCTATCAAACTTTGGCGGGTCACACCGATCTGATTTATACCTTGCTCGTTGCGCCTATTCAATTTGGAGATGAAGCTTCTGCAAGTCTCATGGCTGTTAGTGGCAGCTTAGACGAAAGCATCAAACTCTGGGATTTGCAAGCTCATAAGTGCTGGCAAACTTTGAGAACACCTCGCCCCTATGAAAGGATGAAGCTTGAGGGAATTCAAGGGCTAACAGAAGCTCAGTGGGCAACGTTGAATGCATTAGGTGCTACTCCTAGCATCAGCTAGCCTACCTAATCGTTTGACTTTAACTCTATAAGATCAGCGCTTCGTTATTAGCATCAGCTTTAAACGGTAGAATATGACGGTTGTATTCTGCGACACAAGCAGTGATCGAGCGTTATACCCTGCCCGAAATGGGCGAATTGTGGACGGAAACCTACAAACTCAAAACCTGGCTTCAGGTTGAAATAGCCGTTTGTGAGGCACAAGCTGAATTGGGAGAAATTCCAGAAGCGGCGGTTGAAGAAATTAAGGCAAAGGCAAATTTTGACCCAAAGCGGGTGCTAGAAATTGAGGCGGAAGTCCGCCATGACATGATTGCTTTTCTCACGAATGTCAATGAGTATGTTGGTGATGCGGGTCGTTACATCCACTTGGGGTTAACGAGTTCTGATGTCTTGGATACGGCGTTGGCGTTGCAACTTGTGGCTAGTTTGGACATCATTCTAGAACATTTGGAGCAACTGAGTCAGGCGATTCGTTACCAAGCGCAACAGCACCGCGATACTGTAATGATTGGGCGTTCTCATGGCATTCATGCGGAACCGATTACGTTTGGGTTTAAGTTGGCGGGTTGGTTAGCGGAAGTTTTGCGAAATCGCGATCGCCTTGTGCGTTTGCGTCAAAACATTGCCGTAGGTAAAATCTCCGGTGCGGTGGGAACTTATGCCAATATTGACCCCCAGGTAGAAGCGATCGCTTGTCAAAACTTGGGGCTACAACCGGATACGGCTTCTACACAAGTTATATCACGGGATCTTCATGCTGATTACGTTCAACAATTGGCGCTTTTAGGAGCAACAATTGAACGCTTTGCTGTTGAAATTCGCAACTTGCAAAAAACCGATGTCCTGGAAGTAGAAGAATTCTTCTCTAAAGGACAAAAAGGTTCCTCGGCAATGCCTCACAAGCGTAACCCAATTCGTTCTGAACGCCTAACAGGAATGGCGCGAATTTTACGGGGTAATGCCGTTGCCGCTTTAGAAAATGTTGCCCTTTGGCACGAACGTGATATTTCTCACAGTGCTGTTGAACGAGTGATCCTACCGGATACTTGCATTCTGACTCACTTTATGCTTGTGGAAATTACTGATTTGGTGAAAAACCTGTTGGTTTATCCAGAAAACATGAAGCGGAATATGAATCTTTACGGCGGTGTTGTCTTTAGTCAACGGGTATTACTGACTCTAGTGGCTTCAGGAATGAACCGCGAAGAAGCTTATGGTATTGTGCAGTCTTGTGCCCATGAAGCGTGGAATCAACCTAACGGGAATTTCCATAATCTCATTGCTAAAGATGCCCGTGTCACAACTCAACTAACACCGGAAGAAATTGAGCAATGCTTTGCGCCGCAG
>CADCTM010000657.1 GCA_902805485.1 uncultured Coleofasciculus sp.
TGGGCATTACTTTCTTGAGCTTGCTCAAATAGAAACGAGCGGTCTTCAGCAAATATCTGGAGATCGTGTTTGGCGCGGCTAACTGCTACATAAAGGCTCTCTTGGCTAACTGTGCGATCTTTAGTAGATGAAACTAGCACCCGATCAGCAGTTTTACCCTGCGAAGAGTAGGTAGTTGACACCAGAGCATAGTCACAGTGCAACGGTTGGGAGAGGTTAATTGAGTCAGCCTTACCATCATAATATTAGACCTCTTGCAGAAATCATCCGGCGAGTTCCAACTCAAAGTTATAGAAGGCAGCAATCAAATTGCAACGTAGTCCAAACCGCCGCCGTCGATTGCGATAGCGCTCCCCTAAAATCCTGAAAATCTTCAACTGTCGATTGACATGCTCCACCACTACTCGCAATCGAGCTAATTCTCGGTTAGCGCGTTTATCAGTTACACTCAACTGCTGGTTTCTCGGCTTCTTCTTGGGAGTCTGACTATTGGCGTGGAGCTTAGCTAACCCTTGATAGCCTCGATCACCTAGTCCTTTGGTACGTGGGTGGAGTTGCACCCGACTAGCTTTCCACAAGTGAAAGTCATGGCGGCGACCTTTACCATGAGCCATGCAGATAATCTGGTGCGTGGACAGGTCAATCACCAGTTGGGACTTGAAGGTATGCCGTTTCTGCTTGCCACTGTAGAACTGCTTTTGACCTCGCTGGGGTCGCTCAATTGGAGACTCGGTAACATCCACAGCAATAGTGTCAGGAATCAACCCGAGGCGGAGCGACTTTTTTCCGGGCAAGCGAAAGCGACCAGAGCGCATTAAGACGATTTCGACCTTGTGTACAGTGCGACAGATTGTGGATTCCGAAACGCCCCAGTCCTGGGCGATGTGAAAGTACGTGCGATACTCACGCCAATATTGCAGGGCGACGAGAACTTGGTCTTCCAGGGTCAGTTTAGGGTTACCAGAATCCTTCTTTTTAAGTGAGTTGTGCTGCCGCATTGCCTCGACCATCACCTCAAATGTATAACGTTTGACTCCATACAGACGTTTGAACTCTTGAGGAAGCAGGTCTTGAGCTTGCTCGTATCGCATAGAGAAGTTGGAATGTTGCTGGAAAGCCCTTTATCCTATCACAAGTTATTTCTGCAAGAGTTCTAATGGATAAGTCTTGTCTCCATGCAGCCTAACCCCCCAACCAACTACTTTTGACCACACCCGAAGAAAATATCAATTAGTATATAAGGCTATCTGTCTGTTGCTAGCTCGAAGATTGGGAAAACCTTCAATTTGTAGTCATCGTAGAGGTTTCGACGCAAGCTTTGCGTATTCTTCTATTAGTCCTGCATAAAAGGGTTGAACCATGATGTATCGTCCAGCATTGTCGGACGAAGATTGACAAACTCGTCTATTCCTTCGGGTAGAGTGAACATCCAACTCATACAGTACGGGCAGAAGTAATGGCGGGTCGCGCCGTGCAAGCCACCAATGACGGGTTGACCCTCGATTACCGAGAAGCCTTCAGTGGGGATCGCGGCGCTTAAAGAAAAAGCGCTGGCGGTCATTTGTTGGCAACTAATACAGTGGCAAGCCATTGTAAGCAGAGGCGGGATACTCACTTGAAACCGGATCTGTCGGCAACGGCAGGAGCCTTCCCAGGGCAAATTCTAGTCGTTCATAA
>CADCTM010000658.1:0-1347 GCA_902805485.1 uncultured Coleofasciculus sp.
TCAGTTAAGCTACCTGTAGCAATTAGACACAGTTTGAATTTATCGACTTGTAGATTACCAACAGCATCAATTGCATTCGCCATCTCTGGTTTTAGAATGGTGCAATTTTCTCGGTTAATTGTCAATTCAGTCGCTCGAAAACCTAACCATTGCTCAAAAGCAGAAAGAGCTAAAGCATTGAGATAAGTTCGCCACTGTTGTTGCTCGTTGAGAATATTTGCACTAAGTTCTACAGCTTGATTAACACTATCACGAGAGAGGTCAATTGTTTCAGGAGAGAAAGCTTCAAAGTCAAACAACATTTTGGTTGAAGGATTTAAGTAGTTAATCATGGTTGGGTTTTTCTAAGATCAAGTAGGTAGCAAAGCCTCTGGGAAAAAAGACTTTTTTGGCTTTGTGTTTTTGTTACAGTTGCTGTACTCGCTTCCTTTTTACCGTCCTCAATTACTGTTGTAATTTGTTCATCAATTGCCTCTTCAATTTGCTGGAGGCGTTCGGGATTGATGTAAGCTTTTGCTTGGTCAAAAACGCGATCGCGCAGTAGTATTAATAACCGTTGCCGCACATCAGCACGAAAGGATTTAAGTTGCAGTAAACGAGAAACATTAGATTGACTGGGTAAATTAACGATTGGCGCAATATCGGTCATTGAGCATCCCTGGCAATGAAACTGTTCTAATGCTATTAAGAACTTCTGGGCTTTTTCCGAGTCTCGCCGCTGTAAATATGCCACTCTCTCTTCCGTTACTTGCTTTAAAACCGCATCTAAACAATCTAGAAATTGTTGACGATATGAGAGAAGAAATTCGGTTTGCTCATCAGGTTCATCACGGTTATCAATAAACTCGACGGCGGCAATACTACTCGTGGCAATCGCATTAGAATTAGGAGCATTTATCGATTCTGTGGGTAAAGATCCGCCCCGAACATGAATCCGGTACTCTCGCAAATGAGACGCGATTTCCTGTAATTGTGCTATTATGTCTTGCGGAGCAGTCAGTGACGTTGTTTCGGTTAATAAACGTTGGGCAATTTGATTGAGTTGATCTGTTGTTGGTGGTAAACATTGCCCCTGAATTCCTTTCTGCCGTTGCTTTAGGCGTTGAGCGCGATAGACGGCGTGATAGCTTTCTAGGAGTTGGCTCGCTTGCTGAATTTCACTTTCTGTTAAGGGGCGAAACTGAGAAAAAATACGCTGAAGTTGTTTAGGATTAGTGTCATTAAGGATTGCCCAATCACTGACAAGATAAATTCCGTGTTCTAACAAAAACGCATTCAACTCTCGGTGATGCTTCACCCGCCTGCTAGTCCAGGTTGCTAAACTACTTTGGTCTGGATTAAAACTTT
>CADCTM010000658.1:1357-1675 GCA_902805485.1 uncultured Coleofasciculus sp.
AACGTTGCAGCGATTGATAGGATGAAGCTGGAGTAGTTCTTGTTTGCCGTTGTCTGCCACTGTCGTCATCTAAAACAAAGGGCAATAAATCACTTTTGGTGAAGCCATTTTCAACGCCAAACTGTGAGGCTAATCTTTGACAAGCTTGCTCGATTTGATTGGAGATAAAGCATTGTAGACAACGTTCGGCTAAGTTAATTGGGTTTGGGGTTTGTGACTCTTTTGCGGCTCGCATCCAGGATAGGAGTTGACGCTGGATTACGGTATCCGGCACTTCATTTTGAGCCATGAATTCCGGAAACGATTCTAGGAAAAACG
>CADCTM010000659.1 GCA_902805485.1 uncultured Coleofasciculus sp.
CGGTGGCCAGCTTTAGAGCAACAGGTGCTTGAGGGCTTACCAGAGTCGCTCAAGGCGGCGGTGCAAGATGTTATAAACAACAAAAACTCTGCTCTGGGATAGCAGGGGTTGTCGAGGAAGCAAATACTAGATATGCTCTTTTGCCGATTCGCCTGCGGTAAGTACTCGCCTTGGGCTTGGGAGGTGCGCCGTATATTCCAACAATTAGTGGCATTGCCCGCTGCCATGAAAACCGAGCATAGGCGCAGCAAAAGCTACTTAAGGTCGGTAAAGGGGGAAGAACTATTTGCGTCAACACTTTGCACAGAACTATCGATAGTCCAGAGTAGCGATCGCACTTTGTTTCTGCTGGTTAGTCACTCCTAGATAGTGTTCTAGAGCCGACAACGTGCGGTGTCAAGAACTTTCCTGAATGGGCTAGCTGCTACCAGCCTTCTAGATTATGATAACCACCTACCCTGTAACTTACAGAGTCTCAAACTCTTGAACAACCGAACTGACAAACTCATTGAACTTTCGGCGTGAAAATTCTCGCGATCGCAAACGGCAAAGGTGGAGTCGGCAAAACAACAACAACGGTTAACCTCGCTGCCATCCTCTCCTCTAAGATGAAGACACTGGCAGTCGATGCCGACCCGCAAGGCAGTCTGTCCTGGTGGTTTGAACAGGGCGAAATGCCCTTTGAACTCTCCACCGAAACTGACCCAAAACTGCTCAAGCAACTCCGGAAAGTCAAAGGCTATGAATTGGTTGTCGTGGATACTCCCCCAGCGCTACGCTCAGATGCCCTCAAGAGCGTAATTCAAGCAGCGGATTACCTAATTCTGCCCACACAACCCGCACCAATGGATTTAACAGCCTTGATTGAGACAGTGCGACAGGCAATCGCCCCGTCTCAAGTCGCCCATCGTGTGCTGCTAACCCAGGTAGACCCGCGCAGTCTTAACGATGCCCTCGATGCCCAAAAATCATTAATGGACGCAGGTATCCCCGTTTTCAATGCCTTCATCCGAGCCTACAAAGCCCACGAGCGCGCTCCCCTCGAAGGCGTACCTATTTCCCAGGCCAAGGGTAAAAACGCTAAGGAAGCTGCCTCGGATTACCAGCGAGTTGCCGACGAACTCTTACGAGAGTGGGGAAGCCGATGACGAAAAAGCGGAAACTCTCAGACCTGGTTGCCACTGAAACTCAGCGAAAGGAACCAAATCCACAACCCACCGAACCAGAAAGCGACACTGAGCCACAACCCAAGTATCTAACTTTAGTACGCAAGGAAACCCGACTCAAAGAGTTACAGATTGAGCAGTTGACTGCCATTAGCCGCAAGCTCAATCGGCAGCGGCGAGGTCGTGGCGAACGCCTTACCGAGAACACCCTAATCCGTGTGGCGATCGAGCTATTGTTGAGCCAAGCTGACTCCTTGAGCGGCACTACCGAGGCAGAACTCCTTGAGTCACTGGGTCTAGAACTTACAGAGTAACCGAGTACCAAACTTACAGAGTTATGAATTCTGGAAGTTTGCCTCGTCTCTAGACAAGCCCGACTCGATGCGGTTTCATCAGGATGGGTGTTAGGGAAGTAGCAATTGAAGATAGAGCGTCACGGTCAAGCGAAAGTTCTCGGTCAAGAAGAGATTCAGCTATTGTTTAACGATGGGCTGACGA
>CADCTM010000660.1 GCA_902805485.1 uncultured Coleofasciculus sp.
ACCCAAAGACTTGGCAAGGTGTTCTTGCTGCTCCTTGGTTGGATAGATCCTGTACCTAGTAGCCTTTAGCATTATCACGAATTGGCTTTATGATAAGATTCTATCATAGGCGAGAGGCGGCAGGTGGTCGGATGATTTCATCAGCCCGACACACTGCCTTGTCCATGTATCCCAACGCCAAATCAAAAAATTATGGCGTGGGACTTATAGCCTCTCGCGCTCTCCACTAGTTAAAACCAACATTCCCTAGTGCCTTGGGCACTAGGGTTCAAGAGGCATACCCTATTCATTATGGCGTCGTTGATGCCAGTGCCAGGCATGTTCTAGGATGATTTCCAACTTAGAGTAGTCTGGTTTCCAAGCTAGAATTTCGCGTGCTTTATCAGCACTACCAACCAGTACAGGTGGATCGCCTGGCCGGCGGTTTTCCTGGACTACTTTGATCGGTCGACCTGTCACAGTTTTAGCTGCATCTATCACTTCTTGAACAGAAAAGCCACTTCCGTTGCCTAAGTTGAAAATCTCGGTTTTACCCCCTTTGATCAGGTAATCGAGCCCTTGGACATGGGCTTGAGCTAGATCACTAACGTGAATATAGTCGCGGATGCAGGTTCCATCTGGCGTATCATAATCTGTGCCAAAAATAGAAATATGGTCACGCCGTCCTAAAGCCGTTAAAAAAATCAAAGGAATGAGGTGAGTTTCTGGGTCATGATCTTCGCCTAAACGCCCTTGAGGATCAGCCCCAGCTGCATTGAAGTAGCGAAAGCGGACTGAGCGGAGATCATAGGCTTGATCAAAGTCAGATAGAAGCCGTTCCACCATCAGCTTTGTCGCACCGTAGGGGTTAATCGGGTTTTGGGGGTGGTTTTCTGGAATGGGGATTTGCTGCGGTACCCCATAGGTAGCACAAGTAGAGGAAAAGACGATGTTTTTAACGCCTGCTTGGAGCATCGCTTCTAGCAAGGTTAGAGTGTTGACCAGGTTATTGCGGTAGTATTTGCCAGGATGACTGACCGATTCACCGACGTAGGCGTAGGCAGCAAAGTGAATAACTGCTTGAATGTTGTATTTGGCAAAGATTTGATCGAGTAAAGCGCGATCTCCAACATCGCCCTTGACAAGTTCAACCTGCAAAACCTTTTCCACTAAATCCTGGTGACCGTACACTAAGTTGTCCAGGATAACTACTGAGTAGCCAGCTTTTTGAAGGGCAAGTACTGTATGGGAGCCAATGTATCCAGCTCCCCCTGTGACTAAAATTGTTGACATATTACTCGTTATTCAACTTACTGTCTAACACCGAACTAAATCAATCTAACTTTATCTAGCATTGGCTGCGCTTTTACGGTTGTAGCTCCTTGCTTTGATAGTTGGGCAAGTGTAGCTCTTCGAGAAACCTGTAACCTTAGCAAACTGCAAGCTATTGTTTACCAGTAGTCTGCCTTTTAACATCAAAGCTAAGAGTTATGCGTGTATCAACGTACTCATCGAAGCCAGAAATACCACTAATCATAGTGTGAAATGTAGAGCGTAAAAAAGCCTTATTAGAAAATTTAATGCTAGCTGCTTCAGGAAGGCAACTATACAAAGATGTGTAGTTTAAGGGGCTACCTGTTTCTGATGTCGACTTATAGGGAACCTTAGCCTTAGTTGAGTA
>CADCTM010000661.1 GCA_902805485.1 uncultured Coleofasciculus sp.
GCGAAACGAATCTCGATTGTAGGACGCTGGTTGACTACAACTCTGTTTTGTGTATTACTGTTAGCAGCTTCCTTAACTTTACCTTCCGTTTTTCGGATTAAATTCTTGGAGCTTCCAGCAACTTCATCGGCAGTCCCTTTAACCTGATCTCCCGCGTCTGCCGTTGCGATCAAGTTGGCTACGGGAGCAGCCATTGCTGAGGTATTCGAGAAAAATGCACCCTGTAAAATGAAGGCGCTCAGTAATACACAAAACAGAGTTGTAGTCAACCAGCGTCCTACAATCGAGATTCGTTTCGCAAAACAATTCAGTTCCATAGAATACAATATTCATTAGATTTCTTATACTACTTCTACTTTATCTAGCTCATCGGCTCAATCGTTCCTTAGATAGAAGTTATCCGAGCATAAGGGGTTAGAGGAATTAAGTCAGGCGCCGACAGAACTGCCTCTCATTTCCAATAGTCATACCTCATGAAGAAAGTAGATTGAAAATCGCGCTTTTTTCAAACTATCTAATTAAATATTTCTTACAGTAATGACAAAAACCTTGTGACTACCACTTAAGCGCCACCAAAACTTGTCGCAACGAAATTAATTCGTTTGAATGACACATTGATGTCAGCGACGAAAATTAATGTCACTTAACCCATAACTTTTGCTTAAATGAAAAAATTGGAAGCATCACTTTGCCAAAGCCAACTGGAAGCATAAGCTTGCCGAAGCGGCAAAGTTATGGGTTAAGTCACACAAAATTAGTTACCGTACAGTACACTGAAAAAATGGGCGATACTGGTTTCGAACCAGTGACCTCTTCCGTGTGAAGGAAGCGCGCTACCACTGTGCTAATCGCCCAAGAGTTTCTAGTTTACCACAAAGTCGGGTCTTTTTTGCCTTGCGATCGCGTACAGTAGCATCGCCTAAGCTGCTCTTGCTGTACCCAAAAGAGTCAATTTTGGTGTGCAAATGGGTACAAATCAAAAGCCTTAAACCCAAAGTATCCTGCACCTCATCAGGCAAAAACAGCCAAAGTTTCTTTACCGAGTTGGCGATCGCACTTCACACACTTATAAATTCTGGTCGATATTTTACAGTACCGCGACACCCTTGCAGTACTCGACTTTCCAACTCCAAAATCATAAACACCTCATCAGGCACACCATACTCGCACTTAAGCTCCTTCTCTCTAGCAGGAACGAAACCGAAGCGGGATAATACTCAGGATGACCTAGAACTACCACCGCCTGCCAACCGGATTCAGCACACGCTTTCAGACTATGTTGTATCAGCAAGGAACCAATTCCTTGTCGTTGGTATTCAGGTAGAACTGCCATTGGCGCTAACCCAAGCATCAATATATCTTTAGGGCATTTCCCCTCAACTGATACGGGACTAAAGAAGATATGCCCGACGACTTGCTCCGCTTGCACTGCAACGAAAGACAAAGTAGATCCAGCTAACCTCAACTGAGCGACTAAATTCGCTTCATTCTCTCGTCCAAAGGCAGCAATATTCACTGCGCGAATCGCGTCAAAGTCTTCTGTTGTTTCGATTCGCACTTCCATAATTGCAGATTACCCATAGATTACAACACCCTACAGATGTATTCAATAGTTTTGCTTCATCTGGTACAAAAACCGCGACTCTGAATTAGTAACT
>CADCTM010000662.1 GCA_902805485.1 uncultured Coleofasciculus sp.
GCATTTGCAGAACCAATTGACAAATCTCTCAATTAAATTACAACAGTGGCTGAGGTAAATAGCCATGCCATTTGTCCCTAAAAATTTTATCTGTGCCGTTGCCCATATTATGAGCGATTGCCAACAAGTAGAAGAAAAATTATTACGCATCGGCAAATCGGTAGAAAGCACAAGCGACGCCATTGCGATCGCAGACCTCACGGGTCGATCAATCTATCATAATGCTGCGTTTATCAACCTGTTTGAATACACCGTTGATGAATTAACCACGGCTGGAGGCATTCAGGCGCTTTATGCCAACTTAACCGATGCTCACACCATTTTCACAGCCCTTGAAAGTGGTAATTCTTGGCAGGGTGAAGTCACTCTTCACAGTCGCAGTGGTCGTACTATGCAGATTATCTTACGTGCCGATAAAATTAAAGATGAAACTGATAAAATTATCGGATTGATCGGTATCCATACCGACATCACAGAGCGTAAACGGGTTGAAGAAGAGCTAAGGCAATCTGAAGCCAAATTTCGCGAACTTGCACAAAGAGAAGCACTACTTAATCAACTTGCAAATCAGATTCGTAGCTCCCTTGAGCTGAACACCATTCTAGAAACGGCTGTCCAAGAAATTCGCAATCTGTTACAGATTGATCGTTGCTTCTTCCTGTGGTATCGTCCAGATGCAGAAACACCGGTTTGGGAGTTTGTTCAAGAAGCTCGTTCTTCTGCCTTTCCCAGCATCATCGGTTATCAAGTTTCTGTGGAAAAATTTGGTCCTTTAACCGAAAGAGTTTTTAATAAAGAAATTACTCGTATCGATAATGCTAGAACTTTAACCGATCGCGTTGAGCAAGCATTTTTCTTTACTGTCGGTTACACCGCTCTTTTAGCCCTTCCAATTCATACAAAATCGGGCGAAATTGGTGTGGTTAGTTGTGCCCATTCTAGCGGTTCTCGTCCTTGGCGAGAAGAGGAAGTCGAACTACTGCGTGCCGTTGCCGATCAAATTGCGATCGCAATCGATCAAGCAGAACTCTACAAACAACGTCACATCGCCGCCGTCAAAGCGCAAGAGCAAGCTACCCAACTTGAACACACAATTCACGAACTTAAACAAACCCAAGCTCAACTCGTTCAAAGTGAAAAAATGTCTAGTTTGGGACAGCTAGTTGCAGGTGTTGCTCATGAAATTAACAATCCGATAAACTTCATTTACGGCAACCTCTCCCACGCCCATCAATATGCCGAGGATTTGCTCAACCTCATTCAACTTTATGACGAAAGATATCCCGATCCAGGAGCCGTAATTCAAGAATCTGCTGAGGCAATTGACCTCAATTTTATTAAAGAAGATTTGCCTAAAATTCTTCGTTCAATGAAAATGGGCGCAGACCGAATTCGCGAGATTGTCTTGTTATTACGCAACTTCTCGCGCTTGGATGAATCCGAAATGAAACAAGTGGACATTCACGAAGGCATTAATAATACACTCATAATTCTTGCACACCGTCTAAAATCTAAATCAATAGAATGTCCGGGCATCCAAGTTGTTAAAGATTACGGGCAACTGCCACCAGTGCAGTGCTATGCCGGGCAACTCAATCAGGTATTTATGAACATCCTGACAAATGCGATCGATGCTATTGATGAATATAATA
>CADCTM010000663.1 GCA_902805485.1 uncultured Coleofasciculus sp.
CGTTGCTGAGGTTACATCCCGCACAGTTTCTAGTTTCCCGCAACCGTTGCACTGCTGAGGTATCTTGCGATCGCGCTTCTGTTGCTACTCCCAACAGGTACAGCCCAGCAATCGCCGTTAACCAGTGGGTCAAAATTTTGCTTCTCATCATTTCAGCTAGCATTAGTAAAATTTATTCAGCCATAGACGCATACACTCTATATGATAACTACTGCGCAGGTTACCGCTATAGGTAGTGTATCAAGCTACTTTTTGCGTAAGTCCTGCCATTGTTAAAAAATGTATTAATTTATCGGAAAAATTTAAATCTGCTATAACTTAGTTTAACTGCGCTTGAAAAATTTTTCTCAGTTTCTGCATTTGGCTGGGATATTATATGTTTAAGATCTCTCCCGAACTGCTGCGATTTCTAGCTCTCCCTGTTAAGAATCGAATAAGTATATGCCTTGACAGTCGTACCTCATGCAGGTTTATTTCTGTAATGGCAGCATTAATGCTGCCACTACCGAAACAAAGTCTTTCGGCTGGACTTCAATCATTGGCAATGGGGGATAACCCCGCTCACTTCAGCTTGCGACTGCTATCTCAAGCACCATCAGAAAACTTTGGCTTAAAAGATTTTAAGTTCTGGGTTGCCCAGTGTCAGGTGTTAGAAAGCGAACAGAACTATGCGGAAGCACTGGCAGCTTGCGAACGAGCGATCACCCTCAAACCAAACAGCAAAAACCGCCAGATTTGGTCTAGTCGCAGCAATGCCCTCTTACAGTTAAAACGATATGCCGAAGCGGTAAATTCCTATGATTTTTTACTGCGGTTTGACGCAAAAAATTCTCAGGCTTGGACTCGTCGTGGCGAAGCATTATATCAATTGGGTAAGTATGATGAAGCGCTCGCATCCCAGGAAAAAGCATTGCGAGTAAATGGAAATTGGGGCAATGGAACACCAGCAAATGCCTGGTATTATAGAGGTTTAGCGCAAAGAAAGTTAGGGGAAAATGAAACAGCCCTGGCATCGTTCGAGCGAGCTTTAAGTATTAATGCAGATGATGCGATCGCCCAAGTTGAACGCTGCGGCACTCTATCAGATTTAGGGAGACAGGAAGAAGCACTCGCGGCTTGCGATCGCGCGATAGATGCGCTACCAGCACCAGCTTTTACCAACCGCGCGATAGCGCAACAAAGGGCAGGAAAAATATTAGACGCGATCGCATCTTACGAAAAAGCTTTAGCGATTAATCCTAACGATGCGACTGCCTGGACGCACCAAGGAATTCTCTTTGAAAAATTGGCGCAGAATGAAAAAGCACTGACTTCTTATAACAAAGCCATTCAAATTAATCCTAAATCAGCTTTCGCTCAAGTCAATCGCTGCGCCACACTCAATCGATTAGGTAACTACAAAGAAGCACTAGCAGCCTGCAATAGTGCAATCAATGGAGATGGCAGTTGGGGAGATAAAAATCCCGCTTATGCGTGGAATCAACATAGCAGTGCGTCCCTCGGACTGGGGCAATACCAAGAAGCGCTGAATTTCGCTGAACGAGCTATTGATATTAATGCAAACATGGCAGAAGCTTGGAACAACAAAGGCGTCAGTTTGTGGCATTTACAAAAGTATCAAGACGCCCTGGTTGCCCTGCAAAAATCAGTGG
>CADCTM010000664.1:0-1016 GCA_902805485.1 uncultured Coleofasciculus sp.
GTAACTATCTAATTTTTCATGAATAACATGATGATGAGCGTCAAATACCATCGGGATTCCAGCTTGGCGGCAAACTGCTAATATCTCCTCAGCACTGTAAGCATATTCATCATTTTCTAATGCCAGTCGAGAGCGAATTGCTTCAGGTAAATTACCAATTACTTCCACTAACCGCTCAGAGCGATCGCTTTTTCCGCCATGAATTTCAATCATTGCCCAAGGCGATCGCGGTTGCCCTAACTTGTCCATGACCATTGCATGATATTCCAGAATTTTGATGCTATTAGCGATAACTTCAGGACTATCAGAACTCAGCACAACAAATTGATCCGGATGCACAACGACTCGAATACCCAAATCAATGACACGCTTCCCTGTCTCAAGAATTTCTGCATCCAATTCATTCACAATCTTTTGCCCTAATTCTGTATCGGCAAAGGGGAAAAGATTAGAAGTCACTCGATAAAGCTTGATATTATTAGCTAGACAAAAATCAATTGCCAGATTCAAGCGTTGAAGATTGTCTTTATATAAATTCCGCAGCATTTCTGCTTGCTCTGGTTCGGAAAACTGCAACAAGCGCTTGCGTGTGACAGTCCGGTAGCGCACCTCTTTAGACGCTGTGATACATACCAATCCTAGCTGTGGAGTTACGCTCATTAGACTTATTATTCTTATTACTATTATTTCTTTTTTAATATAAGTTTATCGTCCAAACACCCGCCGCGAGAGTGACTTTAAAGGAGTAGACCGCAGGGTAGGGCGAGATATATCTTGCCCCGACAAACTTAAATAAAAAAGGGCAGCGCCTGAGAACGCTCCCCTAAAAATATCTCATTGAAAAAATTTATAAATTGCCTATAAATTTGTTAGCGTCGATGGGGTTGAGTAAGGAATTTAAATCAGTAATTCCAACTCCTTACTCCCCATACCCTACTTAGGCAATTGCTGCCATCTTGACATCGTTATTTGCCAACACTTCTTGCAGTTCGTCAGCATCAACTGTTTCCTTTTCA
>CADCTM010000664.1:1026-6665 GCA_902805485.1 uncultured Coleofasciculus sp.
CAGCATTTCTGCCAATTTGTCAAGGACGTGCTTGTTGCTCACCAACACATCTTTGGCGCGAAGGTAAGCTTCATCGACGAGCTTACGAACCTCAGAATCAATTGTCGCTGCTGTGCTGTCAGAGAAATCACGGTCTGAGGCAATATCCCGACCCAAGAACATATTGCCATTTTGGCGTCCCAGTGCCACAGGTCCGAGGCGATCGCTCATTCCAAAGCGAGTCACCATCTGACGGGCAACACGAGTCACCTGTTGCAAGTCATTCGACGCACCAGTCGTGACTTCTTCATCACCGAAGATGATTTCTTCGGCAAGACGACCACCCAAGGCGACTGCCATTTGATTTTGCAGATAAGAGCGCGAGTAGAGTCCTGAGTCCATCCGGTCTTCGCTAGGGGTGAACCAAGTTAAACCGCCAGCACGACCACGAGGAATAATGCTGATTTTCTGCACAGGGTCATAATCTGGCATCAGGGCACCAACCAAGGCGTGACCAGCTTCATGATATGCCACTAGCGTCTTGCGCTTTTCGCTCATCACGCGGTCTTTCTTCTCAGGACCTGCCAACACACGATCAATGGCATCATTCACCTCATCCATTGAGATTTCGGTGAGGTTACGACGTGCTGCCAAAATTGCCGCTTCGTTCAACAGGTTGGACAAGTCTGCACCTGTAAAACCAGGAGTCCGACGCGCAATTTTTTCCAAGTCAACATCCTTCGCCAATGTCTTACCACGGGCGTGAACATTGAGAATTTCCAAACGTCCGGCGTAGTCGGGACGATCCACAACCACCTGACGGTCAAAACGACCTGGACGTAGTAATGCTGAGTCCAAAACGTCTGGGCGGTTCGTGGCAGCAATAATAATGATGCCCGTATTGCCTTCAAAGCCGTCCATTTCGGTTAGCAACTGGTTGAGGGTTTGTTCGCGCTCATCGTTGCCACCGCCTAGACCTGCGCCCCGCTGACGCCCTACGGCATCAATTTCATCGATAAATACGATACAGGGAGCATTTGTCTTCGCTTGTTCAAACAAGTCACGGACGCGAGACGCACCGACACCCACGAACATTTCTACGAATTCTGAACCGGAGATGGAGAAGAAGGGAACACCCGCTTCACCAGCGACTGCCCGTGCGAGAAGGGTTTTACCTGTTCCTGGAGGTCCAACTAATAGGACACCTTTAGGAATTTTGGCACCGATGGCGGTGAAGCGGTCAGCATTTTTCAGGAAGTCAACGACTTCGTTTAGTTCTAACTTCGCTTGTTCAATACCGGCGACATCCCCAAACGTGACTTGGGTTTGTGGCTCCATTTGCACACGCGCTTTAGACTTACCAAAGTTCATTGCCTGGGAACCAGGACCACTTTGGGCGCGGCGCAGCAGGAAGAATAAGCCAACTAGTAGTAAAACGGGGAAGAAGAGGCTGCTTAAGGCTCTTACCCAAAAGCTATCGTCGCTTTGGGGCAATACTGAGATTTCTACACCATTGCTGGCGAGGGTGTTGATTAGTTGTGTGTCGCTAGGTAACAAGTTAACCAAGAATTGTTTTCCGTCTTGGGCTGTTACTAAGGCTTTGGTGCGGTCGGCACTCATTTTGACTTGCTCGACCTTGCCACTTTGAACTTCCTGTATTAGCTGACTATACTTCCAAGTATCCCGACTGGTAGTTGGTTTGTCTAAATACGCTGTTGCTAAGGCGATCGCTACTATTGCTAGCAGTGCATACAGCCCTGCGTTTCTCCACTTTTTATTCACTACTTCTTTCCTCTTAAGACTTAGGATGCGGGGACATTGAATAAGCTTCTTTATTAACTAATGTTAACCTGTCTCAGGATTAATTGACGAACTGTGCTTTGGAAAAGCTTGATTGTCGTCTGCGGTCTTGACAAGTTACTTGGTTAAATGGTAGGTACTAATTTTTGTGTTCACTTCTATGTTGGCAGAAAATCCAGATTTCTGTGGCTGATGCGCTGTAGTTTTGATACAGTTAAGCGCGGCGATTTGTTGGGTAGTGTCGCGATCGCAAATTTTGTCAAGTTCTAGCTGTTGCGCGGCTGGCAAGTGGTTGTAGACTGCCATAAACTCTTGATAAGAGTAGTCTTCCATCAGAGCGTAAAGTTCCCCCAGTGTCAGGGCGCGTTGCATTGCCGCCTTTAAATTAGCGATCGCTTCTCGATTAATCATCTTAAGTCAAAGGTGCAGAAATCACTGGGAGTGAAGAGAAGACAGTCTTGGTCGTTTTTGAATGAGTATCGGAAAACCGCTATCGACTCAAGGGCAGCGTCACGGTAAACATTGTCCCAACTCCCACTTCACTTTCCACCATAATCCGACCATCGTGACGGTCTACACATTTTTTGGCAATAGCCAGTCCCAGCCCAGTGCCAGAGATTGTACCAACATTACTAGCCCGGTAGAAAGCATCAAACAACTGAGATTGGTCTTCTGTGGGAATACCCATACCGCGATCGCAAATTTGGACGATTACCTGATTTTGCATCCATTCTAAGCGGAACTGGATCTGGTTTTCTTCAGGGGAATACTTAATCGCATTCCAGAGCAAATTCGTAAACAGTTGCCGCAGCAGTTTCTCATCTAGATAAGCGGAACAAGAAGCACCTTGGGTTTCAAAGCTTATACTATGTTTACTCTTAACCGTTAGTTGTAATTCTTCGATTAGTTCCTGGCACAACACCACCAAATTGACAATTGAAGGATTAAAATCAAGCTTTCCCGCCTCCGCCTTGCTCAGTACCAACACATCATTAACTAACTGAGTCAGATGATGAACCGCACCTTGAATGCGTTGAAAATGAATCCGCTTTTTCTCCTGAGACCATTTATCACTATAGTTTTCGATTAATTCCGAAGAAGAAAGAATCGTCGCTAAGGGAGTCCGATATTCGTGAGAAACTACGGAAATAATATTGGATTTAAGAGCGCTGAGTTCCTTTTCTTTAGCTAGAGCGTGACGGAGTTCTTCTTCTAAGCGCTGACGCTCGATAATTTCAGATTGTAGAGAGTGGTTTTTTTGCCTTAACTCATCGGTTTGTTCTTCGACTCGGTGTTCTAGTTCCTCATTGAGCCGTTGCAACTGCTCCTCACTGTGGCGCAACTTCTTCAAGGTTTGTGCCCGTTCGATCCCGTGGTGAATGGCACGTAAGAGTAAATTAGTATCAATCTTGCCCTTAATTAGATAGTCTTGCGCTCCCTGTCGTAAGGCTTCTAAGGCGATGACGCGATCATTAAGTCCGGTGAGAACCACAATTGGCAAATCTGGTGCCGCCTCATGGGTTTGAGCAACTGTAGACACTCCCTGCTTGTCGGGTAGTGAAAGGTCCAAAAGAATTGCATCAAAGTGGCCTTCACTCAGGACTTGAAGCGCGTCTTTAAGCCGTTCAACATGAACTAACGAGCAGTGTGTATCGTCAGATTCTTCGAGAATTTCTTGCAGCAGGTCAGCATCAGCCGGATTATCTTCTACCAGAAGAATTTTGAGAGGCGAAATTTTCATATATAAGCTACTCCGAGGGGAGTTTAACCAGGGCTAGCCAAAATTTCTCAATTAGCTTCACTACACCGATGAATTCTTCTAAATCAATCGGTTTGGTAATGTAGCAGTTAGCGTTCAGTTCATAAGTCTTAACAATATCTCGTTCAGCGGCTGAGGTGGTAAGAATAATAACCGGAATGAGTTTGAGGCTAGGGTTTCCTTTAATTTGTGCCAGAACCTCACGACCATCTTTTTTGGGCAAGTTGAGGTCAAGCAAAATCAAATCAGGACGAGGTGCGTCAACATAGTTTCCCTGCTGATAAAGGAAGGCTAGAGCTTCTACGCCATCTTGAACCCAGTGCAAGTTATTCAGTACCTTGCCCTCACTGAAAGCTTCTTCAGTTAGATCTGCATCACTAGGAGAGTCTTCTACAAGCAGAATCTCAACAGCTCTGAGCATCGTGTCACAATTCATAAGATTTCATTGTCGCGTCTGTGGGATAGTGAAGTGAAACGTCGAACCTACTCCTAGCGTTGATTCTACCCAGATACGCCCTTGATGACGCTCTACAATTTTCTTACAAACTGCCAGACCAATTCCTGTGCCGGGGTAATCACTCTTGCTATGTAGGCGCTGAAAAAGGGTAAAGATGCGCTCAAAATACTCCGACTCCATCCCAATGCCATTATCGCTGATAGAAAAGACCCATTCTTTTTCCCTTGGCACTGCCGAGATATGCACCTGCAATTGCTCCTCACGGCGAAACTTAACTGCATTGCCAATGAGATTTTGGAACAATTGAATTAATTGTATTTCATCTCCCATTACCGTTGGTAGGGGGTCGTGAGTGACTACAGTTCTGCTTTCGATAAGCGCAACTTTTAAATTAGACAGAACCTTCCTCAGCACCGCCTCACAAGCGATCTCTTCCAACTCTTTAGCCTGCGTCCCTACTCGTGAGAAGTTTAACAAGTCGTTAATCAACTGCTGCATCCGGGTCGCTCCCTCCACGACGTAGCCAATGTACTTATCGGCTTTGGCATCGAGGTTACCTTGGTATTTGCGAGCTAGGAGCTGTGTATAACTATTGATTGCCCGCAATGGCTCTTGAAGGTCGTGGGAAGCCACGTAGGCAAACTGCTCTAGTTCTCGGTTAGAGTGCAATAAATTGGTGTTTGCGTTTTCCAGTTCGGCTGTCCGCTCCTGTACTCTAAGTTCTAGCTCTTCATTGAGCTTTTTCAATAAGTCTTCAGCTTGCTTGCGCTCAGTCATCTCCTGCTGGATAGCGCGGTACACCAGATAAAACGCGCTCAGGTTCAGTATGATGCCTGTGATGAAAGTCCACTGTAGGCTTTTGGCTTCCTGTTCTTTCGTCGTTAACCAATTTTGTAACTGCTGGTTTTTTCTATCTTGCATTTGCTGGATCGTAGTTCGGATTCGATCCATTAGTTCTTGTCCCTGATTGGTTAAAACCAATGATATCGCCTCTTCTGTACGTTGGTTCTTCTTCAGGTCAACTGTTTGTTGGAGTTCAGCCAACTTGTTCTTAACTAAGGGTTCAAGAATTGAAAGCTGCTGCTGTTGAGCGGAGTCGCCTACCGATAATGTCTGTAGTTCATGAATTTCCTGCTCGATATTCTTTAGTGCAAGGTCATAAGGCTTTAAGTAAGATGCCTCCCCGGTGATCAAGTAACCTCGCTGACCGGTTTCAGCATCTTTGATGGAAGAAAGGACACCTTCTATCGCCCGGAGGTTTTTCTGGCTTTGATTCACTCGTGCGGATGTTTCTTTTTGCCTAATGAAACTCCAGTAAAAGAGAATATTGAGCGTTATCAGAATTATTGAAGCTAGTCCCAGCATGACGGTAGTCTTTTTCTCAACAGACCATTTTTTTGCAGGAGATCTGAAGGCTACAGGGTCAAACTGTGGTTCTAGAGCTGGAGCTGTCTGCTCATGAACCGTTACCTCCTTGATCAGGATATACTCCTGTCCATCGTCTCTTGTCTCTGGCACTTCTTTATGCTGCACGGAACTACCCCTAAAATCCTTCTTTGAGAAGGCGATCGCGAAGCGAGGATAAACGTTAGCGACTCTGAAAGAGCCAGCGCAGATCGCGATCGCTATTGCTAACGTGAATCC
>CADCTM010000664.1:6675-28682 GCA_902805485.1 uncultured Coleofasciculus sp.
TCCTTATTACTACCTTTACCAACAATTTTTCTACCGCGAAAGTACTGAGTTAGAACAAAATACCTACAATCACTCTCAGTAAAATTACGGTTTACGGTGTTATTATTTCCTCTGGAGTTCAGTGGTAGAGGGAGCCGAGAAAGAGTTTGAAAGGTTGGTATCGCCAAAGTTGAGCTGAAAATATTATTTTTGAAATCGTTAAAAATGGCAAACGTTCGCTTAGAAGGTATTACCCGCCAATTTGAAGAGTTTACCGCCATTGAGGACATCAGCTTTGAGGTACCAGATGGGCAGTTCTGGGTTTTAGTTGGACCATCGGGTTGTGGTAAATCGACAATTTTAAGAACGATCGCTGGCTTGGACTGGGCAACAGAAGGCAATCTCTATATTGAAGATACATTGGTGAATGATGTCCCCGCAAGGGAAAGGGATGTGGCGATGGTGTTTCAAAACTACGCCTTATATCCCCATATGACGGTGGCGGATAATCTCTCCTTTGGTTTGCGGATGCGGAATGTTGATGCTGCAACAATTAAACAACGGGTGGAAGTTGTGGCGCGATCGCTTGATATTTTTCATCTGTTGGATCGTAAACCCAAGCAACTATCGGGAGGACAACAGCAGCGTGTCGCCTTGGGAAGAGCAATTGCCCGTAAACCGAAAGTTTTCCTCCTTGATGAACCTTTATCCAATCTTGACGCCCAGTTACGGGACGATACCAGGGCGCAATTAAAGCAGTTGCACTCGTCTGTTGGCATTACAACAATTTACGTCACTCATGACCAAGTGGAGGCAATGACACTCGCTGACCAAATTGTGGTACTTAAAGGTGGGCGAATTCAACAAATGGGTGCCCCTCAAGATATCTATGCCAAGCCCGCCAACCGGATGGTGGCAACATTTTTGGGAAATCCCGCCATGAATGTTTTTCAAGCCACTTACAGCGGCAACGGCTGGCAAGTGGCTGGTCAAATTCTCCCCTGCCCTACTGCGATTAAGACTCAGCTACAACTTATTGAAGGACAAACGGTTGAATTAGGAATTCGCCCCGAACACATTGTGATTCAGGAATTAGGAAACGAGCCACAGCTAAGGCTAGAAGTTAATGTTGTAGAACCCTTGGGGCGGGAAATCTTAATCCGTGGCAGCTTACCCCAATCGGATATTGTGTTGAACGTCCATGTTGCCTCAGATTGGCAGGGTCGTCCAGGTGATTATATAAACATTTACCTGGAAAGCGATCGCCTATTTGTCTTCGACCCCACCACGGGCAACACCTTATATCCCTAACCCCAAAAATTCAATCAATTATCCGAATTCCTCTGTAGTCTCATTCCTCAAAAATTCCCTTAGCAAGAACTCTCAAGAAAAATCAGACTACCCTAAATAAACGGCAACGCTCAAACTTAATTTGAACATTCTTTTTGCCCCTTCCTCAAGACAATCCAACCAATAATGGCAAGAACAGCACCAAAAATTAGAAAACCGACATCCCAAACCAACTGATTCGGTCCTGGCTTAACATGATGAATGCCCAAAATTTGGTGATCAATAATTCCTTCAATCACATCAAATAACCCTGCACCAAGAAGTAAAGACCCCCCGAAGATTTTCCCAGACCAAACGACATCGCGCCGTTCCCCGGCACGCCACAGCAACACGCCGCCAATAACCGTCATCAGCCATGTGCCTAGATGAAATAAACCATCTCCTAATGTGTTGATTTCTAGATTAGAGAGATTTGTTGCAGGTCGAATGCTGGTGATCATGTGATGCCATTGGAGGATTTCATGTAGCAAGATGCCATCAACAAATCCAGCGAGAAGACCTGCACCGATTAAGATACCAGCCGCAACTAATAAGCCACTGTGGTTAGGTTGCCCAAGCTTAGACTCCATAAGAAATTTCATTCATAAAGTTTATATTTCAAGCTAAGGTTCGCATAACAAGCGATCGCATTACTTCCACCGCACGTTAGAGGTTCTGGGTTTTATATAGTTGCATCAATTAATTTAACGGTTGGCTTAAGGTAAGCCAAGAGTGCTACGGCTTAGGGCTTGTCGAATCTTCAAAGATTGCACCGCGTCGGATCAGGTCAAGCTTCATTTCTTTAGAAAGCCCCAGATTATATCCAAATAAGGCTTTTTCGACGGTTGCCAGACTCAAGTTAGTATTTTTTAAATTCGCCCCACTCAAGTAAGCTTTTGTTAAAGAAGCACTAATTAGGTTAGCTCGAACCAGATTTGTACGCCTTAGATTTGCCCGACTTAAGTTGACATTTAGCAAATTGGCATTCTGCAAGTTTGCACTAATCAAGTTTGCACCACTAAGATTGGCGCCACTAAGATTGGCGCCACTAAGATTTGCACCACTAAGATTTGCACTGATCAAACTAGAATTACTCAAGTCCGCAAGGCTGAGGTTGGCTTTTTTTAGGTCAGCACCACTCAAGTCAGCGGCAATTAAGTCAGCACTCACCAAGTCTGCACCACTTAGGTTGGCACTAATTAAACTTGCCTCACTCAAGTCGGCAAGACTCAAGTCAGCTTTGTTGAGATTTGCCATACTCAAGTCAGCTTCGGTCAAGTTCGCACTACTCAAGTCAGCTTCAGTCAGGATCGCGCCACTGAGGTTGGTACTACTGAGGTCGGCTTCATTCAGGTTTGCGCCACTCATGTTCGTGCCACTTAAGTTGTCGCTACTGAGATCTTCACCACTAAGATCGACACCAACAAAATCTTCAGTAAGATTTAGACCGGCAATTTTCAACAATTCTGAAAAGTCATTTGTATTTGCCTCCATAATTTGCTGAATTAATTTTTGAACCTCCCGACGAAAACTTTCATTATTCATAGCGCAAGGCTTGCCGACTTAGATAGGGCTTTAATTCTTTCTCCAAAAAGCGACGAGCTATCGCTCTTTCAATAACGACACTTTTCTTTTTACTAATGTCTTTTTGCCAAAGCCCTTCGGCTTCACTCAGATGGACATCTCGCGGCGAAACCTCAAAGGTTGCTTCTATGTAGCAGGGTTTTGCTGTGATATCTAGGGTTGCCAGCACGGTATTTTTCAGGATACCTTTCAACACTGACCCGCCCTTATCCACTTCAAAAACCCAGACGGGTCGATTCGGTGTCCCTTTGACGCTTACCTGGCAGGAGATGAGCTGCGATTGCTCGGTCTCTACAGTTTGTGGCTCGTTTGTTGTCACTCCAGGCTGATCGGGCAAGGAATCTTCTATATTACTTTGATTTATACTCGCTTCTTGGGGTTGTCTCTTTTTCTGAACAGCAAGCTCAAATGAGCGCCCCAACTGCTTGGATGCCAGAGGAATTTCGGCGTTTTTCAGCTTGACGCGCAGTCTACCGCCTTTTAGACCAAACTTAATATAACCACCGACTAGCAGTTCCCGCTGTTCCTTGAACTGTATCGTCAAGTGCAATTTGAGCTGGTCATTTTGGGTTGATTCTGGTGCTTTGGAATTACCCACCAATGGATAAACCAGAATTCCTTCTAGCTTCATGAATAGGCAGCCCAAACTTTTGTTTTCCGGCTCTGGCTGAGATGGTGTACGGATTTTTTCCATTGCCTTTCGCCTAATGATTGGTGCAGGTTGTGCCTATAAAGCTATCACGAGGTTTGAATCTGTTGTCGCTGTATATTCGTACTCTATATGGCGCCGCTTAAAGTAGTTATTGGGCGGTGATTGCGATAACGCCTCAAGCTTTTAGTTGTTGGTTGAAGGACAAAAAACGGAGAAAATGCTCAAATCTTTGAGGGATAAAGCTTGTGTCATGTTTTCTCTGTTTACAACTCCCCCGCTCTTCCTCTCCACAGCCAGAATATTTTATCTTTGTCAAAATTTAAAGGTAGACAAATTTTTCTCCCATCGTGTTGTGATGTCTCCCAAACCTAAAAATCATCGAAGTTCCAAGCAACCCAGTGACTGGTCTATTGAGCAACTGCCTGGGTTGAGCGTTCAAGACCAATCCAAGTTACGAGAACTGGATATTACAACAACCCAACAACTGCTCCAAAAAGCCAGCACTCCCCAATTAAGGATAGTCCTCGCTAATCAGCTACAAATCAAGTCTCAGTATGTCAATAAATGGGTGGCACTGGCTGATTTGGCTCGTATTCCTGGTATTGGTTGTCGCTACTGTGGGCTATTGCTACACGCGGGGATTTGCTCTGTTACTCAGCTTGCACAAACTCCTGCTTACAAATTGCATCAACAAATTTTACGGCTACAAGTGGCAATGATGCAGCGGCGAGATCTCTGCCCACAGATAGATGAAGTGTCGGGTTGGATTAAGCAAGCGCGAGAGTTAAGTTGTTAGGAATGAACAACTATTCCTTCGCTAAGACACCATTGAGGAAAATATCAGCAATTCCTTCTGCTAGTTCTTGCATCGCTTTGGGGGAGGCGCCAGGTTCCATAATTGTTTCGTGGCTAAAACCTGCAACGGCAAACATTCCTAGGAATACCTGAGCGACGATTTTCGGATTTGTGCGACGATAGATGCCTCTATCCATTGCGGTTTGGAAGAAGGCTTCGGCAACATCGGTCATTTTAACAATCACGTCCGACTGAATGCGATCGCGTAATTCTGGGTGAAACTGCGCCTCCGTAAAGCAAACCTTCATCATGTCAGCACTCTCGCGCATCCGCAGCATCCGGCGTCGCATCACCTGTGCCACCGCCTTATAGCTTCCCATTTCGCTAAGTTCAGTCAATAAATCCGTGAGAATTTCTACCCATCCCTGGGTTGCTACCTCAATTAAGATTGCCTTCTTATTCTCAAAGTGACGAAATAAGGTACCTTCAGCAACACCTGCTGCACTGGCTAAATCACGAGTTGTTGTGCCTTCATACCCCCTAGAGGCAAAAAGACGCTGCGCCGCTTTGAGGATGCGTTGCTTTGTCTGGGTCTCTGACCCAGGAGGGTGATTTAAGATTCGCATTGCCGTAAAAACTCTCATGTGTAGCGCTATTGTGCAACACATTCGCCCATAAGTCTGAAAACTGTCACAGTTTCTCACAAATTGCACGAAGATAAAGGCGACTGAAGTCCCGACTACACAACCTTGCGTCCGCAAGGCAAGGACTAATATATCGCGTGGGTTGGCAGGTATGGTAAGCGAAAGCCTGATTTATGCCAGAGGTCTACTGACCAAAGCCTTCTGTTTTTGCCACGATATATTAGAAGACTGAGAATCTTAGTATAAAAACAGTGCTAATGGCTACACTTCTATGAGTCAGATGAATCGATTTGTGCTGATACGCCAACTTGCGGCGGCGCGGTTAAAACAATACCGCTGGCAGTCAGTGGTTATGACATTCTTGGGAACGGCATTTCTGGCATGGGGATTATTGCCTGGTATGGCTTTCGCCCGCGCCGAGACACCCACCGCGCCTTCTACGTCTATCCAACCTTACTTAGATAAAGTTATTGAGCGAGTCAGCGAGTTTCGCCTGGATAATGGCATTAAGTTTATTGTCCTAGAGCGCCACAAAGCTCCTGTTGTGTCTTTTGTGACTTATGCCGATGTTGGTGGCGTAGATGAACCGGATGGTAAAACCGGTGTGGCTCACTTTTTGGAGCATTTAGCCTTTAAAGGCACGACGCGCATCGGCACAAAAGACTATCAGGCAGAAAAGCCGCTTTTAGAGCGATTAGATCAATTATCTGCACAAATTCAAGCAGCAATTGCCGCCGGAAAACAAGCAGAAGTTGCTCAATTACAAGCTGAATTTACAAAAGTTGAGGCCCAAGCCAAAGAGTTAGCCAAGCAAAATGAGTTGGGGCGAATTGTCGAACAATCTGGCGGTGTCGGCTTAAATGCGGCAACATCTGCGGATGCTACGGTTTATTTTTACAGCTTTCCTTCTAATAAGTTAGAGCTGTGGATGTCTCTGGAGTCGGAGCGTTTTCTGGAACCAGTATTTCGGGAGTTTTATAAAGAAAAAGACGTAATTTTAGAAGAGCGTCGTTTGCGGACGGATAATTCTCCGATTGGGAAGATGATTGAAGCGTTTCTTGATGCTTCTTTTACGGCACATCCTTACAAGCGTCCAGTAATTGGCTATGACAAAGATATCCGTAACCTGACGCGCCAAGATGTGCAGCAGTTTTTTGACACGCATTATGTCCCCGCTGAGTTAACAATGGCAGTTGTGGGTGATGTTGATGCCGCGCAAGTGAAGCAGTTAGCTCAAACTTATTTTGGACGTTACCAAGCTAAACCCAAACCACCGGAAGTGGCTCTGGTTGAACCACAACAGCAGGAAACACGGCAAGTAACATTAGAATTGCAGTCCCAGCCTTGGTATTTGGAAGGGTATCATCGACCGGCAATTAAGAGTCCTGATAATGTGGTTTATGACATTATTGGACGTTTGTTAAGTGATGGTCGAACTTCGCGTCTTTATAAGTCTTTGGTGGAACAAAAACAGGTTGCACTTTCGGCTCAAGGATTTAGTGGTTTTCCAGGTAATAAATACCCGAATTTAATGTTGTTATATGCGCTGACGGCGCCAGGGCATACGGTGGAGGAAGTGGCGACGGCATTGAGTGGTGAAGTTGAGCTACTTAAGACGCAACCTGTGTCAGATCAGGAGTTGGAACGGGTGAAGACGCAAGCGAGGGCGGAGTTATTGCGATCGCTTAATTCTAATTCGGGGATGGCACGTTCTTTGGTGGAATATGACGTGAAAACGGGTTCGTGGCGCAATTTGTTTAAGGAGTTAGAAGCGATTGCGGCGGTTACTCCAGGGGATATTAAGCGGGTAGCACAGGCGACGTTTACTCCCCAAAATCGTACGATTGGACGGCTGTTATCTAAAGGAAGTTGAGAGTTGTTTGTGGGAATAGGAATAATCTTGTATCAAGTTACTGCAATTGATTATAGTTTTATCCCCCCAGCCCTCCCTGCAAAGGGGGGAGCATGAGAGTCAGAAAAGAACGGAAATTACCTTGATATAGTTCTTCTTCTTATTCCCCCCTAGGGGGGCTAGGGGGATCAGATTATTCCCCCCTTTATAAGGGGGCTAGGGTGTAGAAAAAGCTAAATTTACCTAATAACGAATAACCAATGAATAACCTTCGCTCATTAATTCCAAATTACCGCAAAATCCGGCGTTGGCTGGGGCTTTTGGTGATGACATTTTTACTGGTTGTGGTGTCGCGTTTACCGGCTTCTGCGGATACGGCAAAGCATTATACTGATTTGAAGTTTTCGTCGTTAGGGGAGGTTCAAATCCCCAAATATACGCGCTACAAGCTGGATAATGGCATGGTGGTTTATCTGATGGAAGACCATGAATTGCCGCTTGTTGGGGGGACGGCGTTGGTTCGTACAGGCGATCGCTTGGAACCGGCTGATAAGGTTGGTTTGGGCGGAATTACTGGGCAAGTGATGCGTACGGGTGGTACGACAATTCACTCCGGCGATGAATTGAATCAACTTTTAGAACAACGCGCTGCTTCGGTAGAAACGAGTATTGGTACTACGTCTGGTAGTGCGAGTTTTAGTGCTTTAAGTCGAGATTTGGATTCAGTTTTTGATTTGTTTGCTGAGGTGATTCAAAAGCCTGCTTTTGCTCCGGATAAGTTGGATTTTGCGAAGCGGCAAGCGGCAGGACAAATTGCACGGCGTAATGATGATCCAAATGAGATTACGGGGCGTGAATTTCAGAAGTTAATTTATGGTGAAAGTAGCCCTTATGCTCGCACAGTAGAGTATGCGACTTTGAGTAAGATTTCTCGTGAAGATTTGCTGGCGTTTTATGAGCAATATTTTCATCCAGAAAGTATGATTTTGGGAATTATTGGGGATTTTGATTCGGAGAAAATGCGATCGCGTATTCAAGAGAAATTTGGCAAATGGTCGCCTACAACTAAAGCACCCCAACCGATTGTCCCAACAGCAGATCAGGCAAAGCAAGGTGGTGTCTTTTTTATTAACCAACCCCAACTTACCCAAAGTTATGTGAAAATGGGGCATTTGGGTGGTCAGTTAAATAGTCCTGATTATGCAGCCTTGGATGTTTTAAATCAGGTGATGAATGGGTTCGGGGGACGGCTTTTTAATGAAGTGCGATCTCGTCAAGGTTTGGCATATTCTGTTTATAGCTTTTGGAGTCCGAACTTTGACTATCCTGGTACTTTTAGCGCAGGTGGACAAACTCGTTCCGATGCAACTGTGCCTTTTATCAAATCGATTCGTGCTGAAATTGAACAACTTCGGACGAAGCCAATAACCACAACTGAACTGGCTTTTGCTAAAGATCAGGTTCTGAATTCCTTTGTGTTTAAATTCCAAGACCCGGTGCAAACTTTATCACGTTTGATGCGCTATGAATACTTTGGCTATCCGGCGGATTTCTTGTTCCGTTATCAGCAAGGTGTTAAAACAACAACAATTGAAGATGTCCAGCGTGTAGCGCAAAAATATTTGCAACCGGATAAACTTGTCACTTTAGTTGTTGGAAATACTTCGACAATTCAGCCACCTCTGACAAGTCTTTCGAGAGATGTAACTTCCTTGGATATTACAATTCCTAAGCCGAACAATAGTTAAGGAAAAACTATGGCATCAAAGGGATTTAACCGTTTTGGGGTAATCCCTTTGCACCAATTTGTTGGGGCAATCCGCCTGTGGTTGCCCTCTGTGGTTGCAATTACCGATAGTTAGTAAATTGCAACGCAACAGGTAAATCTTCTTGTTTCAATCTTGTCATGATTTCTTGCAAGTCGTCTTTAGATTTACTAGAAACCCTGACAACATCCCCTTGAATTGAAGCTTGCGCTTTCTTAAATTCATCTCGAATCAGCTTGGTGATTTGTTTCCCAATCTCCTGACTAATTCCTTTTTTAAGCTTAATTTCTTGCCGAACCCGATTGCCACTTGCGGATTCAGCTTTGCCGTAGTCGAAGATTTTCAGCGATAGGTTGCGCTTTGCTGCTTTGGTTTGAAGGATTGTGTGAACAGCATCCAAGGTAAATTCGCTATCGGTGTTAACCGTAATTGCTTCATCACCTAACTCTACTGTTGTTTTTGTATCTTTCAGGTCGTAGCGGCTGTTGATTTCACGAAGAGTTTGGTCTACGGCATTAACCAATTCTTGTTTGTCAAAGTCACTCACAATATCAAATGAAGAAGTAGAAGAAGCCATAACAGTAATTTAAAGTTGGGGGTAGTAGGTTCATTACTAACAACTAACAACCCACAGCGGAAAACTCAAGATGTGATTAATTAAATTTTTAGTAGAAATGCCAGTGATGGCATCACTACTAAATGGGTTGATTAACACTCAAGAGGCTTAAGACGTAGAGGGTAGCGCTGCAAAGAGAACCGATGGCGAACATCAGCGATCGCGCTAAGGGGATGTTAAAGATATAAAATACCGAATAAAGCAAGCGCACTACCACAAAAGCGATCGCGACGCCAATGGCGAGGGATGAATTTTGATGGGTTACATAAGCCATTAACGCGGCAGGGGCAAAGATTGTAAACGCTTCAAACGCATTCTCATGTGCCCAAGTCGCGCGCTGGGCATAGTCGGGTAGCTTGTCAAACATCGCACGAGGCGCACTGATGTCATAACCGATACTCACTCGACCATAGCCCACAACCAGAAACGGCAGATAGATCAAGGCTGCCCCTGCCGCAATACAGTACAGTAAAATCCCCGAATCTTGTAGATTCATCACTTAATCAAAATAGAACAACGTGACAACCTTACGTTGGTCTTCTGCCTCCTGACAAGTTTTCAGCAGAGTTTGGCTGTCATGAAATGCGAAACAAATGAGCTGCTGACATCGGGAAATAATTTCCTGATTGCATAGCGAACTCGCTTCAGCCAGAGACATATGATCGTTTTCTGGATTTTCCACCAAATGCATCACCAGATCTAGCTGCTTGCGTGATTCTTGGGGTTGGCGCTCCAGGCTTTGGGGCAAAATCACAGTCAGGAGACTGGGATCGGCGCGCATTGCACCGCGAATTGCCGCAGAGTTAGTGCCAGTGGCACCCGAAGTCATAAGACGATTGCCCTCCAGAACTAGGGCGTAGCTCATCATTTCAATAAGATTTTGATGCGTAATCGGAACATGGCGAGAACCCAAGAGGGCAATCCGCTTAGAACCGGTTTGCTGGATCGTCGCGAGTTCTTGCGCTAGTGTATCAACGCCAGAGATGCCTACTGATTGAGTCAAAGATCCTAGGTTCGGCTGAACAACCCAGCTATTTTAGCAGAAGCGGCTACCTTCTTGGACTTCTCGAACCTAAATTCAAAAATCAGTTTCTTGATTGTTCAAGTATGGTTACGAGAATCCTTGAGCCAGACTCACCCGATAACTCTACCGGAAAATTAAATCCATTCGTCGTTGAGCCTTCTCCAGAGCGGCTTGGGGAGAACTTTTACCTAATAGAACTGACTCAATGGCGCGACCTAAACTTTCCGAAATCCGACTGTATCCTGGAAAAATCGGACGTGAACGCCCAGATTGTGCCTGATCGAGAAACACCCTAACCTGCGGTTGTTGCTTCAAAAAGGCTTGATAAGCCTCACTTTGTCGTGCCAAAAGATTCACCGGTAAATAGCCCGTTTCCATCGCCCACTTAGTCTGAAATGCCTCCCCCATCACATACTCGGCAAACGTAAACGCCGCTTGTTCGCGTTCGGATGTTGTTTTAAACAAAAATAGATTCTCTCCGCCGACAACCGTTGCCTGCCGCACCTCAGAAGGCATCGGGAAAACATCAAAATCAACACCCGTCTGCTTGAGTTCTCGCAACGTCCAGGGACCCGACAATTGCATCGCGACTTTACCCGTGAGCAAGCGATTCATTTCATATCCCCGCTCCGGCAACGATAACACCGCCGTTCCATCCTCAATCAAATCACGCCAAAATTGCAAAGCCGCGATCGCGTTTTGAGTCACCAGATTCACATTTTTCGCCTCAGCAGTTGCTTGGATCGGAGTTAATTCACCGCCACCACTCCACAAAAACGGCAACCACATAAACACCGTCCATTCCCCTTTACCCAAAGGCAACAGCATCCCATACTGGTCATTTCGACCATCCCCATCCGTATCCTTCGTTAATAATTGAGCAACCTGCCTTAACTCTTCCCAAGTTTTGGGCAACTGCCTAATTCCTGCCGCTTCAAACAGTGAGGGACGATAAAAAATCCCCGCATTGTTCGTTCCAAATGGCACTGACCAAAGATGACCTCGAAACTGCATCGACTCCAACAACGCTGGGTCAATTTCGCCCTGAACCGACGAGGCAGCAAGTAAATCATCCAGAGGACGAATTGCCTCCAGTTCCACTAACTGCCCTGTAATGGTCGGGTTGAACCATAACAAATCCGGTGGCGCTTTCCCCACAAGACTTGCCAAAATCTTTGGCGTTTGCTGGTCTTCTTGTCCCACATAAAGCGATGCCACCTGAATATTGGGATGTTCGCGGTTAAAATCGTCTACTAGCGTCTGTAAGACATCCCGATTTGCAGGTGGGTTCACCCCCTGCCAAAGCGTCAATTTCACGACGCCAACGTCATCAGGACGCCCTTGTAGCTGACATCCTCCCACTAGTAAGAGGCACGTTAAAATCAACCAACAATTGAGCTTAAGCCAAAATTTCGGCAAGAGTTCTCGAAAAAATAATAAAGTTGCTTGTCTCAAACAACCGACAACTGACAGCCAATAATTTTCACAAATCCTGGTTTCCTCACAGGGAGGGACTTTGAGAGGTTGCTCGCTCTTGCTGATGTTCGCCATGAGTAGAACGATTGCGCGTAAATTTACAGACAGCCGGGCACAAACAATAGCTTACATCACCGTAATTTCCACGAGGGAGCATGAAAATGACCATGCAACAATTTATAGATTGTCTTCTAAATTGTAAAAGCGTCAATCACACAAAATTGAGAGAGGTTATAGAGAATGAAATAAAAGTAAGCACTTTAGGGGAAACTTAGGCTAACCAAAGCTTACCAACTTCTAAAAGGGAGAACCAATGACAAAGATTTTGGTAATCGAAGATGAGGAAACTGTCCGAGAAAACATTCTAGAACTTTTGGATGCCGAAGGCTTTGAGGCATTTGCTGCCCCAAATGGTCGTGTTGGTCTTGATCTGGCGTTACAGGTGCTTCCTGACTTAATTTTGTGCGATGTCCGAATGCCGGAACTAGATGGCTATGGTGTCTTGAAGGCGTTGCGTGCCGAACCCACAACAGCGGCGATTCCTGTTATGTTTCTCACAGCAAAGGCTGCCAAAACCGATTTAAGTTATGGCATGGAATTGGGAGCTAATGCTTATATTACAAAACCGTTTGCCCTCTCACAGTTGCTGAGTGCGATCGCTAAAGTGCTACAGAAAGACCAATCGTTACTCAATTAGGGTTCTCTCGGTGGATAAATTGTTAACCAAGTGTTGCTTTCAATTTAGTTGCTATTTATGCCTACTTCACCCAACCATTTAACGCTTAACTCAACCACCAGGCAGGAGGTACGCCATCAGCTATTAACGATTCAGGTGGCAATGATTAGCCAAATTGCCCAGGCGATACGGGGTTCGCTTGTTCTTAATGATGTGTTGCAAACTTTAGCCAATCAGCTAGGCGATATCCTGCAAGTGAGTGGCTGTTTGATTTTTCAAGCCGAGTCAGATCAGCCACTGGCAGAATCAACAAAAAGCGGGGCAATTATCCAACAAGATAGTAATGCGCCACAACTTCTGTGGGGCGTCTGTCAGGATTTTTTCAAGTACTATCACTCCCGGCTGGCTCAAGGCAAACTTTTACTAATGCCGATCAGTGAGCGACAACTGCCCACAGCACTCCAAGATTCGGCGAGAGTAGTGGGTTTGTCTAGCTTGTTAATTGTGCCTTTTTTGTATCGGCAGTCCTACATCGGGAGTATGACGCTGTATCAGTGTGAGAAGAAACGGCAATGGCTACCCCAGGAAATTGCCTTTGTCCAAGCGATCGCGGATCAATGTACGATCGCTTTAGCTTTAACCAAGCTGGAAGAACGCTCTTCAATTGCCGCCAAACAGCGTCAAGAAAGCGAGAAGCGATTCGATGCCTTGTGCAACAAAAGCAGTCAATTGATGGGGTTGCTGACTCCTGAAGGCGTCATTGTGGAAGCAAATCAGACGGCGATGGAGTTTGCCGGACTCGAAGCGCCAGATATCTTGGGGCGTCCGTTTTGGGAGGCTCCGTGGTGGATGCCAAGAGCAGAAACGGACAGGCACGTCCAAGAAGCGTTTACTCGGCAGTTGTTTCGGAGTGTCGCAGAGGCGGCGAAGGGTCAGTTTATCCGGTATGAAGTGAATGTGTTGGGAAAAGGCGATCGCCTCGCCACTCTTGACATTTCTCTCACCCCTCACCGCGATGAAACGGGAAAGGTGGTGCTGTTGGTGTTTGAAGGACGAGACATCACCGACTACAAACGAGCGCAGTTTGAACTTCAAGAAAGCGTTGCCCGAAATAAGGCACTCTTAGAAGCCATACCGGATTTGATTTTGCGTCTAACGCGATCGGGTATTTATTTAGACTGCAAAACAGCCCGCGAAGAACTGCTGCCGGTTCCCGCCCAGAAAAGTATTGGGAAACATTTGCATGACTGTTTTCCGAGGGAGGTTGCCGGGCTAATTTGGCATAATGTTGAGCTGGCACTGGAAACGAATGAGATTCAAATTATTGAGTACCAACTGTGGATTAAGGGTAAATCCCATGACTTTGAAGCGCGTATTGTTAAAAGTGGCGCAGATGAAGTGCTTGTGATTGTCCAGGATGTCACGGAACGGGTACAAGCGCGAGTTGCCTTAGAACAAATTAATCAGGCTTTAGAGATCCGAGTTCATGAACGCACGGTGGCTTTAAGAGAAGCTAATCATATTTTGAGAGCGGAGATTGTTGATCGCAAAAAAATAGATCTGCAACTGCGGGAAAGTGAAGAAGGCTTCCGTCAAGCTGTGGTTAATGCTCCTTTCCCGATTATGATTCACGCCCAGGACGGGGAAATTGTCCAAATTAATCAAGTCTGGACGGAATTGACCGGTTATACTCACAACGAGATTCCGACAATTGCGATTTGGGCCCAAAAAGCTTATGGAGAATGCCAAGACATGGAGCTGTCGAACATTCGCTTGGGCGATAGTCTCGCCGCTGAATGTTCGACAAGTTCGCCACTGCCGGACGACGCTTCTGTATGGAGCAGGCGCTATGACCTTAATGACCAGGTAGATGAGGGAGAAGTCTCGATTATTACGAAAGATGGCGCCCAGAGAATTTGGTATTTCCGTTCCGCACCATCCGGGCGACTAACTGATGGGAGACGCCTGACAATCTCAATGGCGATGGACCTTACTGAACGCAAACAGGCAGAGAGGGCGGCTCATTTTTTGCACTCTGTCACACAAGCGATTTTTGAGTCTCAAGACTTTCATGCGGCACTCAAGGTTGCTTTACAGAAAGTGTGTGAAGCGACAGGTTGGGATTTTGGTGAAGCTTGGGTGCCTCGTGCGGATGGGAGTGTTCTGGAATGTAGT
Organism: uncultured Coleofasciculus sp.; assembly: GCA_902805485.1. GTDB lineage: Bacteria > Cyanobacteriota > Cyanobacteriia > Cyanobacteriales > Coleofasciculaceae > CADCTM01. The sequence goes on from CADCTM010000664.1 coordinate 21,244, forward strand.
CCCGCCTGGTATGGCAACCGTGAAGGTTTAGAGGTGTTCCGCAGCGCCAGCGAGACTTTGACTTTTTCCTTTGGTGTGGGTTTGCCTGGGCGTGTTTGGGCATCGAAACAGCCGGAGTGGCGACGAGATGTTTCTGTGGAGTCCAATGAGGTTTTTCGGCGTAATGAGTTGGCAGGTGAAGTTGGACTGAAAGCGGGACTGGGAATTCCCCTTTTGACGACTTCTGGTGTCTTGGCGGTTCTAGTTTTTTATATGTTTGAATCGAAAGATGAAGACCAACGCTTGATTGAATTAATTTCGGCTTCAACGGAATTAGGTTTAATGATTCAACGGAAGCAGGCAGAAGAAGAAGTTCATAAGGCGTTGGTGAAGGAAAAGGAGCTAACGGAACTTAAATCTCGGTTTATTTCCATGACTTCTCATGAGTTTCGGACGCCGTTAACGACGATTCAATCTTCGGCTGAGTTACTGGAATATTACAGCCAAAAGTGGACACAGGAGAAAAAGCTGACTCACTTGCACCGCATTCAATCGTCAGTCAAACATATGACTAACTTGTTGGACGACGTTCTAATTATTGGTAAGGCAGACGCTGGCAAATTAACGTTTAATCCGTCGCCATTGGATGTGGAAAAATTTTGCCGCAATTTAGTAGAAGAACTGCAACTTAACGACACCGAACAGCATAATATTATTTTTACTTGTGAGTGGAAAGCTGACGAATTTGGCAAGAGCGAGGCAATGTTATCTACTCCATCGTCAGTTCCTAGTTCTCAGCTTCACGTCCCGACACTGCCTTGTCTGGATGAAAAGCTGCTACGGCAAATTCTTGAGAATTTGTTGAGTAATGCCATCAAGTATTCCCCTGAGGGAAGTACTATTGAGTTTTCACTTTCTCGCTTTTCAAGTCAGGCTGTATTTCTAATTCGCGATCAGGGCATCGGGATTCCCCCAGAAGACCAACAACTACTATTTGAAAGCTTTCACCGGGCGACTAACGTAGGAACAATTGCGGGAACCGGTTTGGGTCTAACAATTGTTAAAAAGTGTGTGGATATCCACCAAGGTCAAGTTGCTGTAAAGAGTGAAGTCGGGGTAGGCACTACTTTTTCTGTCACACTACCAACATAACAATTCGCTGCTCTCATGATGAAAACAATTTTAGTGATTGAAGATGAAGAATTTGTCCGGGAAAACATTCTAGAACTGCTAGATGCCGAAGGATTTGAAGCGTTTGGCGCCGAGAACGGTAAGATCGGTTTTGAGTTAGCCAAAGTCAAAGTTCCTGATTTAATTTTGTGCGATGTCATGATGCCGGGATTGGATGGTTACGGGGTATTGACGGCTCTACGCCAAGATTCGGTTTTAGCCTCAATTCCTTTTATTTTTTTAACGGCAAAAGCTTCCAAATCGGATTTGCGCCAGGGTATGGAATTGGGAGCAGATGACTATCTTACTAAGCCATTTACGCGGGCGGAGTTGCTAGGTGCGATCGGAATACGACTGAAAAAACAAGCGGCGGTAGAAGATCGTTATCATGCTGAACTTCAGCAAATGAAAGCCAAACTCAATTACTTAATTCACAATGACAGCTTAACTAATTTACCCAATCGGTTTTCCTTGCGTGAGCAATTTAAACAGATACAAAAGACTGATTCTAGTCCTGAACAATTGGTGACAGTTTTAAGTGTGGGTTTAGATCGGTTTAATCAAATTAACACTCACTTAGGAAACTCGATTGGTGATTTATTACTTAAGGCCGTTGCCGAACGTTTGAGTGTTTGTGTTGGTAATCAAGGCATCGTTGCTCGCTTAAATGACGACCAATTTGCCGTTATATTAGCAACAATTAAACACAGAAACGAAGCTAGTCAAATCGCTCAAGACATCCTCACGAGACTTTCTGAAACCTTTGAGTTAGGAGGTCAAGAAATTTTTGTTACGGCGAGTCTTGGTATTGCCCTTTGTCCCCGCGATGGCACTGAAATTGAACAGTTACTCAATCATGCCCACATCGCAATGATGAAGGCAAAGCAGCAGGGAGGCGACCACTATGAGTTTTACGCTGCGGCATATAATATTGGTTCCTCGGATCGCCTTGCTTTGCAAACGAGTCTGCGCTATGCCTTAGAACGTGAAGAACTTGAGGTTTACTATCAACCTCAAGTCAATCTTAAAACTGGAGAAATTTTTGGTGCAGAAGCTTTAGTGCGTTGGCAACATCCAGAACGAGGATTAGTTTTACCGAGTAAGTTTATTCCAATTGCGGAGGAAACAGGTTTAATAGTACCGATTGGGGAATGGGTATTGTATACAGCTTGTAAGCAAGTTAAAGTTTGGCAAAATTCTGGTTTTCCTTCTTTACAAATTGCTGTTAATTTATCGAGTCGTCAATTTGGTCAATTAGATTTGCGCCATCGACTCGTTCAAATAATCATAAATACGGGAATCGAGCCAAAATATATTGAGTTAGAACTAACGGAAAGTATGTTAGTGCAAAATACGGAGGTGGCAATTCGGCGCTTAAATGCTTTAAAGGCACTTGGTGTCAAGATTGCAATTGATGACTTTGGTACTGGGTATTCTTCTTTGAGCTATCTCCAACAATTTCCGTTCGATGTTTTAAAAATTGATCGCTGCTTTATCCGCAATATTACAGAAAATACGAGTAATGCGGCAATTACAGAAGCGATTATTGCAATGGCAAAAAATTTGAATTTAAAATTAATTGCTGAGGGGGTAGAGACAGAAGAAGAACTCTCTTTTGTCTGCCAACATCAATGTGATGGTATGCAAGGCTATTTGTTCAGCCGTCCAGTTCCAGTCCAAGAGTTTCATCAATTGCTATTGACAAATAAGCGTTTGCCACTGCCGACTAGTCACAAATTAGCAGAGTAAAAGGCAAGCAGGCGGGTTCGCCTGCCAGAGTAGTATGGATGCAATTCCTTCCGTTACACTGGTTAGTCATAGGAGAAAAACCATTGACAATTAACCACGGGTGATATTAGGTGATGAGTAAAATTTTGGTAATTGAAGACGAGGAAGCGCTGCGAGAAAATTTAATGTCTTTGCTAGATGCCGAAAATTTTGAAGTTTTTGGTGCGGGTAATGGTAAGGCGGGTGTTGAGCTAGCGAAAGCTCATTTACCGGATTTAATTATTTGCGATGTGATGATGCCAATCCTTGATGGTTTTGGTGTATTGGCGACACTACGAGCAACTCCCACAACGACAACAATCCCCTTCATTTTTTTGACAGCAAAGGTTGATAAAACCGATTTGCGTCAAGGTATGGAATTGGGTGCGGATGATTATTTAACCAAACCTTTTAGTAGAAAAGAACTGCTGGCGGCAATTTCGGTTCGGTTGGAAAAACAAGCGGTAATTAGTCAGCAGCAATCGCAAAAACTTGAAGACTTAAGGAGTAGTATTGCCTTATCACTTCCGCTTGAATTGCGATCGCCTTTAAATAATATCCTCGGCTTTTCACAGCTTCTTGTTGAGGATGCTGAGACAATGGAACGCCAAGAAATCCGAGAAATGGCAGAGATAATCCAAAAGTCTGGGCAACGCCTTGAGAGACTGATTCAGAACTTTTTGCTGTACGCTGAACTTGAACTAATCGCCACGGTTCCTGAGCGAATTGAAGGATTACGAAATAGTCGAACCAGTTCGGCGGCATCAGTGATTGAAACTTTAGCACTCTTTGAGGCAAAACGGGCGAACCGAGAAGCTGATTTGCAATTGGAATTGCAAGATTCTCCGGTTCAGATTGCTAAAGGTAAGCTAGAAAAAATTATCACAGAACTCCTAGATAATGCCTTTAAATACTCAAATGACCTGACACCTATTCAGATCATCGCGGCTCCTGCTGCACAAGGCTATGTTATATCAGTAACGGACTATGGACGCGGGATGAGTGCCGATGAGATTGCCCAAATCGGGGCTTATCGGCAATTTGAACGCAAACTTTACGAACAAAAAGGTTCAGGATTAGGACTTGTTATTGTTAAACGCCTTGCCGAACTCTTGGGTGGAGGATTAACAATAGAAAGTACACCTGGGAAACAAACGAAAGTACAGGTTGTGATTCCGATTTGACGGAGAGCAGAAAAGCAGGGAAAATTTCCCCTAAGTGATACTGTTCCTTCGGAAAACAAGCAGCAAAATATTGTTTTTGGAGCGATGGCAGGACATAGTAAATGGGCGAATATTAAGCGCCAAAAAGCTAGAGTTGACTCGGTTAAAGGTAAAACTTTCGCTCGACTCTCACGAGAGATTATTGTTGCCGCACGGAGTGGTGTCCCCGATCCGAACGGGAATTTTCAGCTCCGAAATGCAGTGGAAAAGGCGAAGGCGGCGGGAATTCCGAATGAGAATATTGAACGCGCAATCGCTAAAGGCTCAGGACAACTAGGCAGCGATGGCGATAATCTAGAAGATATTCGCTATGAAGGCTATGGTCCCGGTGGTGTCGCGATTCTAATTGAAGCACTCACAGACAATCGCAATCGTACTGCCGCCGACCTGCGGAGAGCTTTTACGAAGAATGGTGGTAATCTCGGTGAAACAGGCTGTGTGTCTTGGATGTTTGAGCAAAAGGGCGTTGTCACTGTTGGGGGTGCTGTTGCCGAAGAGCAACTCTTGGAAGCGTCTTTGGAAGGCGGCGCCGAGTCTTATGAATTAATGGAGTCCGGTTCTACTGCTGAGGTCTTTACCGAAGTTAGTAATTTGGAAAATCTCAATCAAACCTTGAGGGAGAAAAATCTGAATGTGGACGATGCAGAATTGCGCTGGATTGTCAAGACTACGGTGGAAGTTACAGAACCTGATTTAGCGCGATCGCTTCTCAAGTTAATGGATGCTCTCGAAGACTTGGATGATGTCCAAAATGTTACGGCGAATTTCGAGATGGCAGATGAATTAATGTCATTAAGTATGGCGTAATTCCAGCACAACTTGCTCGCTCCCTCTGTCCGCGTCACAATGAAGAAGAGTAAATATTCCTATACTTTGTGACACAATCTCAGAAAAATGGCACTGGAACAGTTAACTAAAACCACCCCTTCATCCCACACCAGCTTTGATTATGATGCAGCTATTGTGGGGGGTGGGATTGTCGGCGCGACACTCGCCTGTGCTTTGAAAGATTCTGGGCTAAGTGTGGTGTTAATTGAAGCACAACCTCAGTCAGCACAGGTTAAAGCCCAAGCTTATAACCTTTCGCTCCTATCTGGGCGGATTTTTCAGGGAATCGGAGTTTGGGAGAAAATATTGCCTCAAATTACGACTTATCAACAAATTCGCCTCTCGGATGCCGATCATGGGGGGATCGTCCAATTCCACCCCAGCGATTTAGGTACGGATGCTTTGGGGTATATCGGAGAACACCGTATCCTGCTGACGGCTTTATATGAGTGTTTAGCCGAATCTGGGAATCTCAGCTTGCTGTGCCCTGTGGAGGTGGTTGAGGTGGACTATCAGGCGTCTGGGGTGGAAATTAATCTCAAGGAGAAGAGTGAGACTCGTACGATTCGGACGCGCTTAGTTGTGGCGGCAGATGGGGCGCGATCGCCTATTCGTACGGCAGCGGGGATTAATACTCGTGGTTGGCAATACTGGCAATCCTGCGTAACGGCAAGAATTAAAACTGAGAAACCTCATAATAATACGGCTTTTGAACGCTTCTGGCCCAGTGGCCCAATGGGGGTTTTGCCGCTTTCTGAGCATCGTTGTCAGGTAGTCTGGACAGCCCCCCACGAGGAAGCCAAAGCGTTGCAAGAATTGGATGAGAAGGCGTTCCTGGCGCTCTTGGAAGAGCGGACTGGTAAGCTCTTGGGACATTTGGAGTTGGAAAGTTCGCGCGTTGTTTTCCCGGTACAGTTGATGCAAAGCGATCGCTATACCCAGTCCAGATTAGCCTTAATTGGCGATGCGGCTCATTGTTGTCATCCCGTAGGTGGACAAGGGCTAAATATGGGCATTCGGGATGCGGCGGCACTGGCGCAAGTGCTGCAAGATGCGGCACAGCAGGGGGAAGATATCGGGAATGTTAAGGTATTAAAACGTTACGAGCGCTGGCGTAAGCTGGAAAATTGGGCGATTTTAGGCTTTACTGATATTCTTGACCGAATGTTTTCTAATAACTGGTTGCCTGTTGTTACGGTTCGACGCTTCGGCTTATGGATGCTCAAAACGATTCACCCGTTGAAGTCTCTGGCACTAAAGTTAATGACGGGTTTGCTGGGGCGTACTCCAAATCTGGCTCAAAGTAAGATTAGGGCAAAAGCAACCGTTTAAGTAACTTCCAAATAAAATAAATATCCAGTTACCTCTTGTGGGTTGGCTTCCTGCCCCCCTTTTTAGTAGTTAGCAAGTCCTGCCGACAACTTAAGTTCCTTATCTTATAGCGAAAGACCATTAAAATGGACTGAAAACATTAATAGCTTAGTCGATTAAAACGGACTTAAGCTATTAGCCAGGGAGTTAAACAGAAGGGCAGGTAAATCGGCAAATACCAAGATTCTTAAGCGGGTTGCTTAATATCAAACTTTTGCAAATCAGCCGGCGTAACCACACCTTTTTCGGTAATAATTCCCGTAATAAATTCATTGGGTGTAACATCAAAAGCTGGATTATAAAACTCCACTCCCGACGGACAAATTACCGTTTCGCCAATTTGATAAATTTCCGATGGGTGACGCTCTTCAATCGGAATTAAATTACCACTTTGCAAGTCAAAATCAATCGTAGATAAAGGTGCAGCGACAAAGAAGGGAACATTATGAGCTTTCGCTACAATCGCTAAACTATAAGTCCCAATTTTATTTGCTGTATCGCCATTTGCGGCAATTCTGTCAGCACCAACAATAACCGCATCGATCAACCTTTGTTTCATACAATGAGCTGCCATGCTGTCAGTAATTACAGTAACAGGAATGCCTTCTTGAGCGCATTCCCAGGAAGTTAATTTTCCACCTTGCAAACGGGGACGAGTTTCACCAGCATAAAGTCTTGCCAGTCTCCCATCTCGCCATGCGGAGCGCACAACTCCTAATGCTGTGCCATATCCAGCCGTTGCCAACCCCCCGGTATTACAATGTGTGAGAATACATAACTTGTGAGGAGTTGTCGGCATCACTTCTAAACCGCGATCGCCTATTGCCTTACAAGTCTCTAAGTCTTCAACCTGAATCGCTTGAGCTGTTACTAGTAGTGACGTTTTAAGCTGATCAATTGTCTCAATTGTCTCATAGGCTGTTTTCATCATCCGCGAAATTGCCCAAAACAAATTAACCGCAGTTGGGCGAGTTTCGCGCAACCTTTGTGCAACTTCTTCTAGTTGTGTTAAAAACTGTTCGCGATCGCAACTTTCGATTTCTCGCGCTCCTAAATACATCCCATAGGCAGCAGCAACACCAATTGCTGGGGCACCTCGAA
>CADCTM010000665.1 GCA_902805485.1 uncultured Coleofasciculus sp.
ATAACCATCGACTCAGGGGTTTCCGGTCATCATGATTATTGAAACCAAAAAATTATTAGAGACACCGGATAGTGAACTGACTGTTGGCGATCGCATCCGGCGGAAGCAAATTCTCGCTCCCTTTGTAATCCTGTTCTACTGCCTAATCCTCAACAAAGGCATCCTAGATGGCTGGGCTGGCTGGTATTATGCCCTTCAAAGAATGCTAGCCGAAATTTTGCTCTCGATTCGTTTAATAGAATCACAGAGACTGCACCAATACACTAACAAGAGCAGAATCGATGCAGAGATTCCCCCAACTCCTCTTACTAAGGGCGGTGAGCAGAGATTAACACAGGCTTAAATCACTAGAATTCTGTAGAAGGTAGGTCAGTCTTCAAGGGGTGAGGGCTGACACTACTCTTATTTTTGGTCATAATGTTGGCGGCAGAGTGAAGCCTTTGATCGACGTGTAGTGCCTCTACCAGAGCAGCCAATGAAGCTTTTTCGTCGCAAGCGCCCGGAACCCTGCTTTTTGGGTTTAGTCAGTTGTACTCTCATACTGCTGCTGTTGAGCTTCATCCCCGTCCGATTAGCGATCGCACATCTCCAATCCCCCAACCCTCAAGCCATCCTCACTTTAGGAGGAGGAGGCGATCGCGAACCTTTCACCGCCCATTTTGCCAAAAACTATCCCGACCTCCAAATCTGGGTCTCTTCCGGGCAAGCTCCTGATAAAGCGCGTGTAATCTTTCGCTCAGTTGGCATCTCCGACACGCAGGTATGTTTTGATCGCCGTGCCGTTGATACCGTCACCAATTTTACCTCTTTAGTTGCTGACTTCAAAAGCCAAAACATTCACCACATCTACCTAATTACCTCCGACTTTCATATGAGGCGAGCAAAAGCGATCGCATTCCTCGTTCTTGGTAGCAGAGGCATCGCCTTTACACCCGTTGCCATTCCTACTAGCACCCCACCTGAATCTGGGAGTCATGTTTTACGCGATTTTGGTCGCGCCCTGGTGTGGCTTTTTACAGGTCGTACCGGTGCAAGCTTAAACCCTAATCGTTAAAACCACAACGATCTATCATGCCTTTACGCCGCAGGTTCCCCAACAGGACGAACGATTGGCGGTGCTGCCGGTTTGTTGGGTCCAAATATCGCTTGCAGTGCCTGTTCGAGAGTTTCTGCCATTACAATTCGATTTTCATAGGCAACAATTACCCGCACTAACGTTGGCAAACTATTACGTTCAGCTTCCAAATAAAGCGGTTCAACATAAAGAAGCGATCGCTCAATGGGAATTACCAACAAATTTCCCTGAATCGCCCGCGAACCTTCTCGACCCCACAAGGAAATTTGTTGAGAAATCTCCGGGTCTTGATTAATTCGCGCATCAATTTGCTCTGGTCCATAAACTAATTCCTGCTTAGGAAACCGATAAAGTAATAACTTCCCGTAATTCTCCCCATCCGAACGCGCTGCCAACCAAGCAATCATATTATTACGTTTTGTAGGCGTAAAAGGGTGAAGCAAAATAAATTCTTCTGACTTCTCAGAAGGCAACTTCATAATCAAATAATACGGTTCCACGGCTCGTGATTCCTTGCCGTAAATTTCATTGGGAATCTGCCATTGGTCTTCCCGGTTATAGAATACCTGTGGG
>CADCTM010000666.1 GCA_902805485.1 uncultured Coleofasciculus sp.
TTTTCTGTTCTCCAACTTTGGACATAATCATCAACTCCTAAGTTCTCTTTGTCTTAGTTCACTTGAGTGTAGTCAGTTCCAACACTCAACTTCTTGCAGATTCCTATGGAGTTTCTTATGAAGTTAGCGAACCGATTTCAGTGTTGCTTTAGTGAGTCGCTTGAAGTGCTGTGTCAAACATTTCGCACTGCCGATCGACTACTGCGCTACATACCCACCATCTACCATCAACGTTTCACCTGTTACGAACGATGCCAGGTCAGATGATAAAAACAGGACTGCATTTGCAACTTCAAGCGGTGTTCCAACTCGTCCGATCGGGTGAAGTCCTGCCAAGTAAGCTTTGGCTTCATCCTGCCCACCTGTAGCTGCTTCAAACATATCTGTTTCGATTACTGCTGGTGCAACGACATTGATGCGAATACCCGCTTTGGCATATTGGAGCGCAGCAGCTTTTGTTAAGCCTACTACCGCATGTTTACTCGCGGTGTAGAGGGGTACGCTAGGAAGTGCAACGATTCCAACCGCAGATGCCATATTGACGATGCACATAGTGCCGCCAGAGGCGAACGAACCACTTCCCTGTTTCAACATCTGAGCGATTTCATATTTCATCGACAACCAAACGCCTTTGACATTGACGTTCATCGTGCGATCGTATTCAAATTCTATTTGCTCAATCAATGAGGGATTTTCGCCGACAGTTCCTGCATTATTAAAGGCAATATCTAACCGACAAAAAACGCCAACTGCTTTATCAACCGTTGCTTTAACATCGGCTTCTTTCGTGACATCGGCTTGCACAAAAATCGCCTCTCCGCCAGCTTCCTTAATCAATCGAACAGTTTCTTCACCTTCATCCATTCGACGACCCACCACCACCACCTTTGCTTGTTGTTGGGCATAAGCGATCGCCGTTGCACGACCAATTCCTGAAGTTCCGCCAGTGACAAGCACCACTTTATCCTGAAGTATCATTCTATTTCTCCTAAAATCAAGTCCGGTTGTTCTCTCTTGAAATGGATCGATTCACTGTGAGTCCACCATCAAAAATCAAAAATTAACTCGCTGTATATCCGCCATCGATCGCTAAAGACTGACCTGTGATGTAGCTGGCAGCATCAGAGCAGAGAAACACAACGGCTTGAGCAATTTCCGTTGTCTGACCGATCCGATCCATTGGAACCCAAGACCCAAGACTATCTAACGTGATGCCCATCTGGTCAGCACTACGAGCCATGAGGTCAGTCGCGATCGGACCCGGATTGACAGCATTGATCCGAATGCCCTGTTTGGCATAATCGAGAGCCGCCGATCGCGTCAGTCCCATCACTGCGTGTTTGCTAGCGACGTAAGGAGAGATCCCCGGAAGCGCAACAAGACCATTCGTTGACGAGTTGTTCACAATCACGCCTGCACCCTGGGTTAGCATCTGCTGAATTTCGTATTTCATACAGAGAAATAGCCCTCGTGCATTGATCGACATAATCTTGTCAAAATCCTCGATCGATTGTTCATGCAACGGTGTATAGCCCTACATAAACAGGTAAGGACGTTATTGTAGAGGAAGAAGCGAGTTCAGGAATGACCATGCCCGCCCCCTACAGTTACGACCTTCGCACCAAAGCCATCAAGTCAGTCAAACGG
>CADCTM010000667.1:0-1268 GCA_902805485.1 uncultured Coleofasciculus sp.
CAACACATGAATATCCTACCCCTGCTCAACGGCCAGCTTATTCGGTGCTTGAGAACAACAAAATTAAAAGAATATTTGGCTTAAAGCTTCTAGACTGGCATGCACAATTGGAAAAGTGTACTTCAGAATAGGATAGCCCTAGGTTAAAAAATTATTTGTGCTATCGATAAATTATTGATAGGGTAGTAGTCTAGAATTTACGGTGGTGCGTCAAAGGACTTTGGGATAAGTATTGATGTCGTGCCAAGTCCAGGGTTGGTTAGTGAGTTCTGCTCGTTGAGCCGCAGTGCTGTTAAATCGGCTATCCCGCCAAATCCAATTGAAGTAGCTTATCACCAGTCGTGTTATCGCTCTAGTTTGCTCCCGCAATTTGCCAAACTTGTTCTGTCTGCATTGGCTTAGCCTGCCGTAGGCATTGGCATCGTCCAGTTTTTGCCGGACAATGCCAAGGAAGTGTGCGAGAGGAATTAGTCCCCTCGCCCCTTCCGCATTGGTACGTTCTAATCGCGGCGTTGCACAAAAGCATAATGAATCAAACAAGCACAGGAACTGCTCTGAACTTTAGGTAATGGAGTAGCAGACTCAGCGATAGCTTGAGCATTTCGATTGACTTAGAGTAACAAAACGTCTTGCGGTGGAGCTGGGCTAGATGATGCCGGAGGCGGGAGTTTGCTCCTTCAACTCGGGTCCTGTCGGTTTTGCTCACCAGCTGCCTGCTCAATGAAGCTGGAGTAGACGCAGTAGCCATCTGTGAGATACCAAAAGCAAGCCCACCCACTGATGAGTTGCCACAGAGGTTCGAAGCTTTGAGCACTACGATCTCCCACAACCCAAGCCAAAATGCCCGCACGCCAATGATTGACAACACTCCACACCCAAACTTTATTTTTTTACACCCGACGAACGTTTGAAGTTCATCAGCTTCGGCTATTCCGGGAATCTCACGATACTCTGGTATCTCAGGCAAGCTCCGTGCTGCTTGTTTAACCCAGTTAATGATGGTGTTGTGATTGATATTGGTTACTCGTTCAATTGCCCGTTCGCGTAGCGTGGCGTAGCCTTAAGCCCCTGCCATTGACATACATCTTCAAGCACAACTGTCTGCTGTCATTAGAATACCATTGGCTCAGATAGGATGCTCGGAATTGGCGACCGCAGTCTTGACACAGATACGCTTGTCTGTCACGGCGGTGACCATTTTTTCTGGTTCGCGTAGATTCACATTGAGAACATTTCATACTTCTAGTATGCAACGCCCTAATCGCTGG
>CADCTM010000667.1:1278-1645 GCA_902805485.1 uncultured Coleofasciculus sp.
TTGTCTTTAGCAATATAGTGCAGAATTGTCAGGTGGAAGAACTCGTTCATAACCTCCCCACTCGTCACTACTCCATCGCTTGCAATTGGTTTTTCCTTCTGTACTGACCACCAATTCCTCGATCAGTGTATCGGTGTGCTTGCCGACTCGTGCTGCTAGAATCAATCCACTCGAATCCGCTAAACTCAGTCCAACCCAACAATCTCCAACTTCTAATTCCTGGGGGAGATATTGCTGCTGTTTTTTTGGACAAATGACCACATCTCATCTGCGCTCACTTCCTCAGTCATTACAGCAAATGAAAGCCCATCCCTTTTAAGGGTGGGATGAAAAAAGAGTGTAACAACTTTTCTATCTTAGGAAGTCT
>CADCTM010000668.1 GCA_902805485.1 uncultured Coleofasciculus sp.
CCAGGCTCAAAGTTACCCTGAATGGGACAGCGTTCTTTTTGTTCGCTTCTCAGGTAGATGTATTCACAAGTTACTTCCTCAAGATTTGTTCCGCTGTTAATATGCCAGTCTTCCAAACAGACTCCCGTTAATATGGCTTTATTAAAGTTAGTATTGAAGGCTTTAGTTTTTTGTAATAATGCCCCGCTAAGGTTTGCCATACTAAGGTTTGTCAGGCTGAGGTTTGCGCCTTTGAGGTTTGCCCCACTCAGGTGGGCGCCACTCAGGTTTGCCTGACAAAGTTTTGCCCCACTCAGGTTTGCCCCACTCAGTTTTGCCCCGATCAGTTTTGCCCCACTCAGGTCTGTGCCGCTAAGGTTTGCCTTGCTGAGGTCTGCCCCATTGAGTTTGGCGCCGCTAAGGTTTGTGCCGATGAGGTTTGCCTCAATGAGATCGGCACTACTAAGGTCTGCACCACTGAGGTCTGCCCCAATGAGTTCTGCTCTACTGAGATATGCCTCATTGAAATTTGCTTCGCTGAGGTTTGCCCCAATCAGGTCGGCACGGCTAAGGTCGGCACGGCTAAGGTCGGCACGGCTAAGGTCTACACCACTAAGTTTGGCACCCCTAATAATGATGCCCTTACCAGTAGCAAAGCTGAGATTTGGTCTTATGTCAGGGTTATTTGCTTTCCATTGATTCCAAGCATTTACTCCCTGCTTGAGCAAAGCGAGATGTTCCCCATTTGCCATCTAAGACAAGCCGTCAGCTTAGTGATTTATTGCAGCCTAACGTAGGCTTTTGTCTCCCACAAGAGGGTTTTCCCTATTTTGTCTGAGGGAGGTACTTCTCGCGTCAGGCGATCGCGTTTTTTTTACCAACTCAATCTTTTATAATTTTAAGACAAATGAGCCAATTATTTAATCTCAACATTAAAAATCCTTGAGGCAGCTCATTCTGTGTCCTCAATGATTTTTTGTCAATTTTGCCCACGGCTTCAGGGTCTGCGTTAGAAAAGTAAAGTACGAACGCCTTAGTTATTCCTTACTTAACTGATTATGATTACTGTACCCGGCATTGCTGTTATTGCCAAAATTGTCGCGGTTTTTTCTGAGAGTGGCAACAGAGGTTTAATTACTTCCCATTCAATATCTGTCAAGCTAATCGAGTAGGACATTTTTTTGTCATTCTACTCTCTCTCCAAGATCCCAAATGGGTTCTATAAGATGAAGTATTGTCAGTGCCTTATGCCAAGTAAGTTAATAGCCCCATTAACCTATGAAGGTGAAGGCTCTTGTAATCGTTCAGTGTTTGAACAATGGTTATCAGATAAACCCATACCTGAGTTGAAGTCAGGACAAATTGTGATTTTAGATAATGGTAATGCTTCAGAGAACAGAAAAAATTAGAGAATTAATCGAATCAGCCGGTTGTGAACTCGAAGACTTACCCTCATTATCTCCAGACTTAAATGAGAGCGAGCATTACTGGTTTGGGATTAATAACCGAGTCAGGAAATCACGTGGGACTATCAAATATTCCCGTGAATAAGTAGATACAGCCGTTCGTCTAACATCCTAATCTATACTTCGACTGCTATACCTGCTCATGGAATCGCTATTCACCATCACGCCTACTTGCACAATTGGCAGCCTCAGATTT
>CADCTM010000669.1:0-5607 GCA_902805485.1 uncultured Coleofasciculus sp.
TAAAAAAGTCTAACTTCAACTCACCAATTGACATAGTTTAAAATTAAAAAGTCAATTTCAATGAAATGTCAATTGGCAATAGCCCTTAAGTATTATTGACAATTCCACGCAAAATAGAATCGACAATATCAAAATTTTCCACTAGTAAAAAGGCAACAAAAGCGCCACCCATTGCACCAAGGAAAAACCCACCAGTTAGCTGACTCCAACCCTCAGAAGATTTCAATTCCGCAGGAGTACGAGGATTTTGGACTTCAAAATCGCCCCCAGTTTGGAAAGAGACAATACCATAAAGAGACATCCCGATGGTGGCAACGAGAATCAAAGCGATCGCAGAAAGCAAACCACCCACATAAGCCACATCTGTTTCCCGCAGCGGACCGAGTAAAGTTTCCGGACCAAATAGGAAAAATCCATGCGCCATCCCAATTTCCAGTCCCCGAAGCAAAGGAGACACTCCTCGGCGATTGATTGGTAAATTATTGATGTATGCCTTGACTATTGGAGAACTATTGATGGGCGTTTCCAGGTTCCCAATAAAAGGATCACCATTATAAGGTTGAACAACCTCTGAGTTTCTAGGGTCTGCCATAAATTATTTCTCCTCTGTTGTTTTAACGGCTATAGAAGAACTTGGATCACATTTTACGCAAGTAAGGGTTACTCAATTGCAGTATCCATTGTGAAATGCAAGAAAAGTTCATTAAACCTCTCCGCTAGGCAAGAAACCATCCCTCTATAGCGATAAATCCAGGGAAACGCTTTCTGTAATTACCACCCAGTCGCTTAAAACGGAATATCGTCATCATCAAAGTCAGGAGGCTGGAAATCACTTGATGGCGGGATGCCAATGTCAGGCTTCATTTGCAGATCGATCCAGCGCTTTGCCTGTACAAGTGCCTCTTCCTGTGTCTTTGCATTATGAATGGGGATAACACATTCCCCACCAGCACTCCAGACCTGAACACAAAATACTGGCCTAGCCTCAATAATCCAACCCCGATAAATTTCGGCTTCACTCATTGCTGGCACTCCCAAGGGGCAAGCGGTCGGCTACCCATCAACCGTAGCACGCCCTACTAATTTTTAGAGCTGAGATAGTGTATTGCTTCTTATAGTATTTATTAGAAACAGCAATTATGCGAGATTAATTAAATGAAACAGCTCCTCCACCAACTTAACAATCGTCGAAAATCGCTGCAACACCTGATTCTACAGCTATTATTCATCCTTCTGGTAAGCGGGTTAATTGCAGCACCAGCCGAAGCCATCGGCGTCTATCAAATGCCTAATGTCAGGGCAGGCGAACCCACTTGGGTCATTGATAAAGCCGAAGTTCTCAGCCGCCTGAATGAAGGACGCTTGAGTAACACTCTTGATGATTTAGCAAAAAAAACCGGCAAAGAAGTCAGGATGGTGACAGTCCACCGCTTAGACTACGGTGAAACCACCGAAACCTTCACAAAAGCCCTGTTTGAAAAATGGTTCCCGACGCCACAAGCGCAAGCCAATCAAACCTTACTAGTTGTAGATACCCTTACCAACGGTACCGCAATCCAGACCGGTGACGCCATCAAATCACTGATGCCCGATGACACAGCTAAAAGTGTCGCCACCGAAACAGTCGTTGCGCCAATCCGGGACGGGAACAAATACAATCAAGCCTTAGCGGATGCAAGCACTCGCTTAGTCGCCGTCCTCTCCGGCAAACCCGATCCAGGTCCCCCTGTGGTTGAAGAAAAAGTTCAGGTTGCTAGCACCTTTACCAAAGCCGAAGAAGCCGATACCAAAAATTCCACAATTTGGGTAGTTGCGATCTTAATTATTGCCACAGTTGTCCCAATGGCGACCTACTTCTTCTATCAAGGCTTTTCCGGTTAATCCTGCACATACTCACTGCCATTAACTAAAGCAAACTCAGCCCGAACAAACTCCCGCCCCAAATAAGCCGAGTGGTCTAATAGTGTGACAGGAACGGGCTGAGTTTGCTCAAAAATTGATACACAAAGTTCCTTCGCCGTTCTACCCGTAAACAAAGTACATTGAGTGCGTTCCACCTTACCCTTAGCCGGGATGACCTTACCTGTTTGGGGGTCAACCGCTAAACCGCGATCATCAATCACATTCGTATAATGTTTAGCACAAATTAGTCCAGCATCCCGATCCAAATAAATAATAAAATAACCGCCTGGATCGAGGTCAATATCACGTTTCGATAGCTTGTCATCAATCGCACTCAAAGCATGGGTTGTTTGATTCATCTTCATCTATAGCAATTTGTCTGTTCTTGACCGTTCGGGTACTTAGGACACTATAAACCGCTCTGATCTTAGTTTAAAGCTGGCTCAATAAAGCGATCTCCTTTACGTGGAGACTGATTTGAGCCTCCCCAACCAATACCGGAAGCAGTTTTCAACTCAAGCAAGCGCGGGTTATTGGAAATCAACTATGTACTCGCACGAAAAGAGCATGCTTGCTATAAATTACCTTTTTTTATCCGCTCAGTTCACCCCCGAAGCGTGAGGCAATTAAGAGCAGGACTAAGGTGAAATCGAAAAGAGGATATTCCAACCAGCCAAACGCTCAAGACTGGCGATTGAGAATTTTTATGATCGCAACCTGCCCCAAATCCAACGATTAGCCAGCCAAACCTCACTCAACAAACCAACAATACATCCACAATTTTTAAAATAAATCAACCGAGTTTTCCCGGAATCTTTAACCCCCAGGCGGTAGATACCCAGCAGGCACACCGTAACAATGCCTCACAATTGGGGGCAACAACCCTCACTCTCAAAGTGCCGTGGACTCAGTAAATTAACATACTCGGCTCGCTGCTCCAAACACCATTTTTGTAAAGTCTTCTATCAAAAACGAACTATGGCTCAAACTCTTTACATTAATCCAGCAACCGGCAGTGATAGCGCCTCTGGCACTCAATCTGCCCCCTTCAAAACCCTAACAAACGCCCTTAAAAAAGCCCAATCTGATACCATTATTCAACTCGCCACAGGTAACTACAACAGCGCCTCCGGCGAAGTTTTTCCCCTACAAGTTCCCTCAAAAGTGAAAATTGTCGGCAACGAAGCCAACAAAGGCACAGGCGTCCTAATTGAAGGCAGCGGACAATATAGCAGCCCAACCGAAGCCCTACAAAACGTCACATTCTTACTAACTAATGATGCCGAACTTCGAGGTGTAACAGTCACAAATGTCGCCAGTCGAGGTACAGGCGCGTGGATCGAATCTAGCAACGCCACAGTTGCCAATTGCACCTTCACCAAATGCAAGCGCGAAGGAATCTTTGCCACAGGCAACGCTAACCCACTCATCCTCAACAATACCTGTATTGCAAACGACGGCAACGGCATCTCCATTGCCCGCAATTCCTCCGGCGAAGTTCGAGGTAATAGTTGCACAAAAGCAGGTAGCGGCATCTCCATTGATGGCAATGCCACGCCCAGAGTCATCGATAACAAAATTTCCGAAAACCGCGATGGCATAATCGTCTCAGTTAATGCTCAACCGATCCTTCGCAATAATTTAATTGAAAAAAACACCTCATCAGGCATCTCAGTAACCGGTAAAGCTTTCCCTAATTTAGGTAACAGCAACGAACCCGGTGGCAACATTATCCGTAATAACGGTCAATTCGATTTAGCCAACTTTACGAACCCTATCCTTGTCCTGATTTCTCTTGGTAATGAGTTAATTCCCTCAAAAGTCAAAGGTCAGGTAAAAATTGATGGTAGCCTCGCTCCAGGTGGCAATACCCCCGATCCAGGTGGCAATACCCCCGATCCAGGTGGCAATACCCCCGATCCAGGTGGCAATACCCCCGATCCAGGCGGCAATACCCCAAAAGCCTTAAGCGATATAAAAGGACACTGGGCAGAGCAATTCATCCAAGGCTTATTTGACAAAGGACTAATAAGTGGCTTTAGTGACGGGACATTTAAGCCCGATGCCAAAATGAACCGCGCCCAATATGCGGCATTACTCGTTAAAGCCTTCAACCCAGCGCAAAAACGCAACGGCGTACCCTTCAGCGATATTGCTGACAATTTCTGGGCAAAAGACGTAATTCAACAAGCCTATCGCGCTCAATTCCTCTCCGGCTTTCCCAACAATGTTTTCCGCCCGAATGACAATGTACAGCGAGTACAAGTTATCGTCTCACTAGTCAGCGGTTTGGGCTTCGCCGCATCAGACACCAGTAACTTAAGTGCTTACGATGACCGTAAAGATATTCCCGACTACGCCAAAGATAAAGTCGCAACAGCAACAAAAAAAGGAATAGTTGTTAATTTTCCGAAACTCAAACAACTCAACCCGAATAATGACGCCACCCGCGCCGAAGTAGCGGTAATGGTTTATCAGTCCTTAGTAGATGCCAAGCAAGTAAGTGCAATTAACTCTCCCTACATCGTCAGTACCAATGCAGGGGGCGACACCCCAGCGCTAGCATTCAAAGACATTGAAGGTCATTGGGCGGCTAATTTCATTAATACCTTAGCCAAACAGGGATTAGTTGGTGGCTTTAGTGATGGTACATTTAAGCCCGATGAACCGATGAACCGCGCTCAGTATGCAGCATTGTTAGTCAAAGCCTTAAACCCAACGAACACGCGAGATGCCATACAATTTAGTGATGTCACCGCCGATTTTTGGGCAAAAGACGTAATTCAAAAAGCCTATCGCGGTCAATTTATCTCAGGCTTCCCAGATAACACCTTCCGCCCATATGCCAATGTACAGCGTGTACAAGTGCTTGTTTCCTTGGTGAGCGGTTTGGGTTTAAATTCATCGGATACGGGTGTTTTGAGTATCTATGATGACCGTAATGCAATTCCCGACTATGCCAAAGACGAAGTAGCGACGGCAACAAACAAGGGAATTGTCATTAATTACCCGAAGCTCAAGCAACTTAACCCTAACAACAATGCCACCCGTGCCGAGGTAGTCGCAATGGTTTACCAGGCATTAGTCGATGCCAAGCAGGTGAGTGCAATTGACTCTCCTTATATCGTTTCGGCTTGAGCCAATTCGAGAATAGGCATATATTAACTGGACTGTTGGAGAACAGCCCCCACAAGTCCAGTTAATCAGGCGGTTGATAGTTCTTGGCTCTCCCCAAAAGAGCGATAACCCTTCGGGATGCTAAAGCGATCGCTAAAACAAACGCTGGTGTCAGTACAGCAATTAGCGTATTAACCCTAGTCGCCGCAAGCGGTAAGCTCGGACCTCCGTACTTGATCAAAACAGAAATTCCCGCCGAAAAAATTAAAACTTTAAGAACGAAATTCGCCTGAGTACCCATAAAACTTAAATTAGTGAAAGCAAGCACGGATTTCAAGATATCTGAGGAGAGCAGGCTCTCACCCCGCTCTTGCCTAACCTACCCGTTAGCTCTCTTCAAACTACATCAAATCCACTTACTGATTTTGTGATTTGCCGCTTCAGCAGCTCCTGCGAAAAGTGCAAATAGCAAGAGATTCCGGATTAAACTGTCGAAGAGCTGAAGTCACCTCTCATCCAAATTCAATCGCCATAACATCATGAAGCTGCAAGACTTTCTCGGAAAAAACCTGAAATTTTCAATGGAAA
>CADCTM010000669.1:5617-9011 GCA_902805485.1 uncultured Coleofasciculus sp.
TTGGCACTGACAAAGAACTGACCACCCAGATTCAGAGTCGGCTCATTAGTCTACAACTTTTAGATCCCCCTGCCGATGGCAAATTTGGACCAATCTCAGCCGCTACACTCAACAGCTTTCAAAACTTGATGAAGTGTAACGAACCAAACTTTCTGGGACCCAAAACAGCCGAAGCCTTAATTGAAACCACCGTCGATGAGTTACCCATCCCTGAGCTAAAACTAGGGTCCGACTTGGCAAGTCGCATCATCAAGTACATGAGAGATAAAAAATACTTTATCTCTCAGGGAGTTAAGCAATACAACATCATCTACATCGAAGGCATGAACGTCGATGGCACTCTCAACAGCGATGCCCCCAACTATTTCAATGATCGCCGAATCGTGATTCAAATCCTCGATGGTGTTCCTGCGCTCATCGGTAACTGGGAAGGCACAACCCAACCTGGATATTATTACACCGATAACGCCATGAACCCCCTAGGAGCCGCCAGCATCAAATTTGGTCAGTATAAAGCCTGGACAGTCGGAATCCATTACGGAGGCGGCTCAGAACCCCACGAAGCCCTCGTACAGGACGCTCCGATCACGGTTTACAGAGACCGCAACCGAGATATGCAGCGGCCTGGCGACAAAACCGATACGGGGCTGTTTGACATCAATCAGCACTGGGGTTACGACTTACCTCAAGACAATATTTCCTTCGGCAGTGCAGGTTGTTTAGTTGGGCGTCTCCGTGAAGGACATCGCCAGTTTATGGCACTAATTAAACAAGACCGACGTTACCAACTCAATAAAGGCTACCTTTACTACACAACAGTAATTCCTGGAGACGACTTAATCGACAAAACCGCAGGACCGCTACAACTCTTACGCCAAGGCTCCAGTGGTCCCCTTGTCAAGCAACTTCAGCAACGCCTGAAAGATAAAGGATTCAATCCTGGAAATATCGATGGCGTCTTTGGTTTAGGCACACAAGAAGCAGTCAGAGCTTTCCAGAAGATGAATAAACTGACAGCCGATGGAGCTGTTGGTCCTCAAACTTGGAAAGCTTTAGGTATGACCTAAAACACATGATCTAGAAACGCGGTGGCGACTGTGATGCTAGGCAAAAAGCACGTTGTTTGAATTTTAAAGCCAGCCAGGAGGCAGGGCATCATACAATAAACGCGCGGCTCTACATCATTAGTCTGTTTGATAGCTTGCACGCGCCTACGTGTCATCATCAAGGATATTGCCACCGCCCTCTTTGAAAGGGAAAGCGCCAAATGAATGAGCTTGACCCACTAGAAAATCAAGACCTTAAACGCCTACAGCTTTTTATTTATCTTGTGCCAGTCCTGGGGTTTTTTCCGGCACTTTGGACACTGTACCGCCGTCAGGGCACAAGGGAACAACAAGCGGTTAGCCGCCTATCAGTAACCTTAGCGTTCAGTTGGCTGTTGGGTTATTTCTTATTATCAGCAGGGGTGCAGTCGGAGTTCTGGACACTACGCCTATTAATTATGAATTCGTTGCTCACCTCTGGTTATTTTTTAGTATCTCTGGGTTTGATGGTGCGTTTGTGGCAACGCAAGTCACCACGCTTACCCGGAGTTAGCCGCGTGGCTGAAGGAACTGTACGTAAGCATTTATCCTAGTGAAAAATTCAGCATCTTAGTCACAGCGCACTTGGAGTGAGGCGCATACGAGAACAATTCTCTTGACGAATTGCCTCAATTATCTCTAATATCTGCCTGATGGCAGCAGCTAACTGTCGGAATAACTGCTATGAAGTGTTTTTATTAAAAACTTCAGATATCAGATCCGGTTCCAAGTTAATTATGAGTGCATCTGTAAGTTATCTTTAGGAATTTCCATCCATATTGCACGTGTGTGAGGAACTAAGTGCCAGCTCGAAAAACGCAAGAAAAATCCACTTCGGGGTCTAAAACTACTAACTCCGTTCGGAAAAAGCTGACCAAGGTAAAGCAGGGACGTTGGCTCTGGCTTTGGTTGGCTTTTAGTGGTGTGGCAATGTTGTCAGCAACGGCAGGGGCAATGCTTGCAGTATCCCTTTCTAGTACGCCCTTACTACAAAGTAAACTCACGGCGGCAGAGGAAGCAATATTTTCTAAAGGTGGCAGCATTTCTCGTAGCAGTATGCGCCTGCCAGAATTGACTCGACCTGTCAATATCTTAATTTTAGGATGCAAAGTTATCGCGTCTGACCTGCCTGAACTTAAGGGAAAAGAGCCTGACTACGAAAAGGTCAATTCCTTTGAAGGTCCGACCGATACAATGCTCCTACTGCGGTTTGATCCGGAAGCCGAAAAGTTAAAGGTTCTCTCGATTCCTCGCGATACTCAGACCTATATCGAAGGTCAAGGCGTTTCAAAAATCAATTCTGCCAATGCTTTGGGTGGTCCGGCATTGTCCGCAAAGGTCACGAGCGAGCTTCTAGAGGGCGTAGGCATTGATCGCTACATTAGGGTGAATGTTCAGGGCGTCCAGAGCCTTGTAGATGCCTTAGGCGGCGTAACTGTGTACGTTCCCCAAGACATGAAATATCAAGACGACTCTCAGCACCTCTACATCAACCTTAAAAAAGGCAAACAGCATCTGGATGGGGATAAAGCGCTGCAATTTTTGCGCTTCCGCTATGACAAGTTTGGTGATATCGGTAGGGTTCAGCGACAGCAAATCCTGATGCGGGCACTCATGGAACAAGCGCTTAATCCGGCGACTCTAGCGCGGTTGCCAAAAATTCTTTCCCTCATTCAGTCCCACCTTGACACCAACTTAAGTGTAGAAGAGCTGGTGGCACTCGTTGGTTTTGGCGCTCAGACTAACCGCTCGAAGGTGCAAATGCTCATGGTACCTGGTCAGTTTAACGGAACTGGGCAGCGTGAGATCAGTTACTGGCTGCCCGATCACCGCCGTATCCAACAAATGGTCGGTCAACACTTTGACCAAGGCTCAAGCGATCGCACAAATATTGACCCAGCTTCCCTGCGTGTCGCCATTCAAGATAGCACAGGTAAGCCAGAGGCGGTTCAATCTTTGGTCAGCACGCTCAAACAAGCAGGCTACCAAAATATCTTAGTTGACGATAGCTGGCGAGAACCGTTGCGCGTAACTCGCTTGGTTGCCCAGCAAGGCGACGATAGCCCTGCCAATGCTGTTCGCAAATCGTTAGGATTTGGAGAAGTCCGTGTTGACAGTACTGGCACTCTTGACTCAGATGTAACCATTCAATTAGGCGATGATTGGCTACAGAAAAAATCCTCAGATAGTAAAGGATTCTTCGGTTTTTAAGCGTTAATTCTCGCTCAGGATAAATACTGGTATAAATCAGGGCAGAAGGTTAAACAATTCCTCCTGCCCTGATTTTTGGTTCAGATAATCAAGCACTT
>CADCTM010000670.1 GCA_902805485.1 uncultured Coleofasciculus sp.
TCTTAGCGGTCAGCTCAATATAGCGGCTATAGAATCCAGCATCAACGAAATTATCCAGCGGCATGAAGCCTTACGCACAAATTTCACAACACAAGCAGGTCAACCCGTTCAGATTATCGCTTCAACTTTGAATTTGAAACTGCTTGTTGTGGACTTGCTTTATCTACCAGAAAGTTCGCGAGAAATTGAGGCGCAACGATTGGCTTTTGAAGAAGCGAATCGACCTTTTAACCTGGAGCGAGAGCCTTTAGTCCGAGGTACGGCGCTACAGTTAGGTGAAACAGAGTACATCTTAGTGCTCACCATGCACCACATTATTTCTGATGGTTGGTCGCTGGGTGTATTCGTGAGAGAATTAACAGAACTTTACAAAGCATTCTGCACAGGATCGCCTCCTGTTTTACCTCTGTTGCCAGTACAATATGCCGACTTTGCGGTTTGGCAGCGACAGTGGTTATCTGGAGAGGTATTGAAAACCCAGCTTGACTACTGGAAGGAACAACTCAAGAACGCTCCGAATTTATTACAATTGCCGGCAGACCGACCGCGAAAAGCAATTCAAACTTTCCAAGGAAGATATTACCATACAGCCTTTGACAAAGAGTTGAGCGCAGAACTTACTGCTCTGAGCAAGCGATCGGGAGTCACTCTGTTTATGACGCTTGTAGCAGCGTTTCAGACATTACTGTACCGCTTATCAGGTGAGGATGACATCGTAGTGGGTACGCCTGTAGCTGGTCGCAACCGACGGGAAATTGAAGGGTTAATTGGGTTTTTTGTCAATACTTTAGTGCTGCGAACCAACCTCGGTGGCGACCCGAGTTTTGAGGAGTTACTTGGCAGAGTTAGGGAAGTCGCGCTGCAAGCTTACACGCATCAAGACCTGCCCTTCGATCAGTTGGTACAAACATTGCAACCAACACGAGACTTAAGCTATACGCCGCTATTTCAAGTGATGTTTGCCCTCGAGGACGCTTTAGTGCCTTCTGTAAAACTGCCTGAGTTAACGGTAAGCTCGTATTCCGTGGAAATGGGCACAGCCAAGTTTGATTTGACTCTATCAATGGAGAATACTGCTGATGGATTGGCAGGAGTATGGGAATACAATGCTGACCTTTTTGATCAGGCGACTATCGCTCGTATGGCCCGACATTTCCAGACTTTACTAGAGGCGATAGTAGCTAATCCTCAACAGAAGGTTTGCTCTTTGCCTCTGCTGACAGAGCAAGAGCGGCACCAGCTATTAGTAGATTGGAACAACACCACAAAAGAGTATCCCTCTGATAAATGTATCCACCAGTTGTTTGAAGAACAAGTGGAGCGATCGCCTGAGGCAGAAGCGGTGCTTTTTGAAGATAAACTGTTGACCTACCGAGAGCTTAACCAACGGGCGAACTGTCTGGCACATCACTTGAGAAATCTGGGCGTGGGACCAGAAGTTTTAGTGGGGATTTGTGTAGAGCGATCGCTAGAAATGGTAGTAGGGCTGCTGGGCATTCTCAAAGCTGGTGGGGCTTATGTACCCCTAGACCCGGCTTATCCCCCAGAACGTTTGGCTTTCATGCTAGAAGATGCCTCTGTAGGAGTGCTGCTGACTCAGGCGCGGTTGGTCGAATCTCTTCCCAAACATCAAGGACCT
>CADCTM010000671.1 GCA_902805485.1 uncultured Coleofasciculus sp.
TTGGTACTGTCCGAACCACTTTCACTTTCTAGTCACTCGTTGACTTCTAATTAGTAATGGAAAATGCCTTCAAGAAATTGGGGGCTTTTTTTGTTGTTGACTAATTTGACAACCCGCCGGAACGCCTCTACGAAGTTTTGCTGGTTCCGACGACTCAAAGACTAGATAAATTTGTAAAGTTGGCAACCGCTTGAAGTCGGAGACAAAGGTAATATCAATTAGCTAAATGTTTGCTACAGATAGCCCCTCAACAAGAAATTGCCACTTCGTTAAAGAAATGATGTCTTGTACGGATAATTTATCCAGAACCTTTTTCAGAGAGTCTCTTAACTCATCTAAGTTATCAAACAGTTCCCACTTCGGTAGTGGTGAATAGTAATGGTCAAGAGCGAAGAGAGGCATTGTAATGATGCACAAAGTACCAAACCGCACCAATGTGATTGCTCAATTTCTTCTCTTAACGACAAGGTTTTACGAACCAAGCGCCCCACTCGCTGCCGCAGAGTTTTGTTGAACCGCTCAATATAGCTAGTCTTTCCCGTTTTGAAAGCCAACCGCTCGATGCCGCGTGCTGGGTAGCACCTGTTCATACGACTCCCAGAACTCGGTGTAACAGATAGCGCACTGGCGATAAATCGCTGGTAACGATTGCCAAAGTCCCTTGGCTGATTGACGAGAACGCTCACCGATGAATACCCCGACGATCTCACGGGTGTCTGCATCGATAGCTAACCAAATCCATTGTTTGTTCTTTTTGGCACCTACGAATGACCACATCTCGTGGGAGCTGGATCGTCAACCGACCCGGTTTTTTTGGGTGACTTTGACTGTCTTTGGAGTTTGAGCGTACTTCTGAAATACGTACATCTTCTGTAGCCAACGCTCAGAAACGCCGGTTACTCGCGCGAGCGCAGCAAGCGCCAAGCGTTCAAGCAGTAGTTGATCAATCAACTGGCGGGTTACCTGATCAATCGGTTGTCGGCTGGCATTCTCGACAAACTGCCGTCCGCAGTCTTGGCACCGGAATCGAGGTTTGCCGTAGTGTGTATGTCCGTATTTGATGATTTGAGGAGATTGGCACTTGGGACAGTTCATTGAGTCCTCTGCAATGGTTGAAGATCTTGGCTACCTAACTTACCATTACTATGCATTACTACCGTTCTGCAATTGCTACGCGGCTACCGTAAGCTGCTGCTCGTTTAGCCGCTGCCAAGCCTCCTGGTCCTGCACCAATAATAAACAGGTCGTAGTCAAAGTTCACGCTTTAATGCACCCCAGTCACTCCGAGCCAATACCCGACAAAATGTTATTCGATTAACCCAATTTCTCATATCTATTCCGACTTTTCGTGCCACTGCCCGTTGTCTCCTTTTTCGTATTTATGCTTAACCGCACTCCAAGCAACACGAAAGGCACTTTCTTCCTCCTCGTATTCTTTTTCGGCATTATTAAATGCCGCCAAAAAAATCTCTTGGGCGTGCTTGGGTAGGTGTTCTTTTACCGATTCGGGTAAGTCATTAATCTCTTTATAAGGCATAGTTCAAGGGTTTGTTGTCAATATAAACGAGCGCAAGCAAAAGCCCAAACGTGCAGCATGGGCTTCGACTTTTACATAGGATGAGTTATTAAAAAA
>CADCTM010000672.1 GCA_902805485.1 uncultured Coleofasciculus sp.
TCCAAGGCTCAACGTTTTCCTGGAGTAATTGCCCATAGCCTAAGGCTCCTGAGTCAGGATTAATTATCCAAAATTTCCCGGCACTCTCTTGACCAATGATTGCCCGCCGCAGTGCCGTTACTTGTTTGCTTCGGGTTTTATGACTTGATGGTTTGGCTGAGGGCTTTTTAGGAGGTGCTGGCGTCGGCTTAATCTTGACTGGCTCAGGTTCATCTGGAACAAACTTTGTTACAGGCGCAGGCAAGGCGTCTGCATTTGGTACACTGAAATCAAGTGCAACGAGCTTGGCATTAGGCACTATTTTCTGTGGTCGAAAAGGTTGACTTTTCACTGTCGTCGAAGCTACTACAACATCAGCCTCTGGAACAGAAAAATCTAGCCAGACCTCATCCGCTTGAGCCACTTGCATAGTTCCGGACACCATGACCAGCAAGCTAGCGAGAAAGTTAATTGCAAGCTTTAAATGGTGTTTCATGGCTGTTAGTCCAATAAATTTTGGAGTGAAAACTTAGGAAATAAAAAGGCAAAAACCGCGAAGAAATAAAAAGAAATAATTGCGTTTTGCTTTTGCCTTTTACTTCAAGTAAATTGATGCTTATAACAACTGCATAAATGAGGTTGTTATAAGCATCAATGTTTTGTTAAACCGCTGTTATCAACCAAACAACGATAAATTAACGAGGCTGCAACATTTGTTGCAAAATTTGCTTTGAAGGTTCAACTAATGCCCATTGACCATCAGCTCGCTTGTTGAGCAAGGCGAACTGTAAAGCCTCAGCGATCCCGATCGCTTCTCCTGCTTTGCGGAGTCCGAATTGGGGATGTTTCATGCCGCACAGACGTAACAAATAATTCGGCACGTCAGCGCTGGAAAACAGCACACAACCGGGTTTATTTGGCTGTAGGCGACCTTCGTAGGGAGCGTAAATTGAGTTGCCCTTTAAAGCGATCGAGATATCACCAAGACCTCCCGTCACCGCGTAGCCTGCGACAACATCTCCCGGTTGCAACTCCCAAGATTGGAAGAGCTGCACGTCTAGTGGTTGTTCAGCTACGGGTTGCGGGGTACAGCCTGCGACACACACCAGGATCGCTCCCGTTCCTAGTACAGCGTTAAGAACGCTTAAATCCATATCCCACATAGCTTTTTCCTTCATATAGCACCACGAGCCACGTTTGTGAATCAGACGTTAAGGGATAGGCATCGCGTTCCGTTGTGGCTCCGGCGCGGATGCTGAGATTTGGCATTCGACAGTAAGGCTGCTTGAGGATGTTCTGCACTTTAATGCGATCGCCTCGCTCAGGCACCGTTAGGAGCTTCGCCAACTGTTCGCGAGATACGCTGGCTTTCGGCTGCACAATCTCCTGGCAAAATTGGCTGGGATCAGGCGCATGGCTGGTAGGTTCCAGATCAGGTTGAGTAAATACCAAACCAATAGCGGCGACAATAGCACCTCCAAACAACAGCGATTCTGCCTTAATTTTTGGCAGTTTTAGTTGCTTGAGACGTTCCTTTAGCAGTTTGGTTTGAAGTTGGGGTTGAGTCATTTTAATGCACCTCCTGAGACGTTGAAATCAACTAAGACAAGTCACACTTTTATTGAGCGATATTGCCTAATTTTCTTAGTGACT
>CADCTM010000673.1 GCA_902805485.1 uncultured Coleofasciculus sp.
TGCCAACCTATTGCTGCTTTAGCACTAAGAAATCGTAAATCGTTATGCTTTTCTCCCGTATCTGTGATAGTTGCCCAAGGTTGCCCGTTGACAAATAGGGTGCTGTAAACAAAATAGGGAGCGCGATCGAGGTTATCTTCTGTAACAGCTGTTAACTGTTTTGTTGCTTGGTAACGAGCCTCTTGAGCGGCTAAAATTCGATCTGCATAGGCTTTGGGTAAGGCTTGAAATCCGGTTTCAATGCCATCCAAAATATAGGGTTCGCTGAGGACGTAGTTATTCGCTCCAGAAGTTTTGGAATCCCGTTTATCGTAGGGAACCCCTTTTCCGTAGAGATTGACATAGGCAACATTCGATTCAGAATCTAGTGCTTTCTCTACATCCAAACCCCACAGTTTGAAACCGTAAGCTGCGTAATTCTCGTAGCCTAATCGCCCTTCTTGGTTTAGCTGTTCTTTGCCCTTGACGATCGCCGTGCCGTACATCTGACCATTTTTGGTAAGACGGTCAACTCGCCAATGTTTCCAGACGGCTTCGGTTTGTGGCTGCAATTGTGGATACTTAGCTCCTACAATCTTGAGCCATATTGCTAAACGCCCTAGATCGAGGGCTGACCAGCCAATTTCTTCTCGTTTATCTAGTTGACCGTAGTTAACAGGGATTAGGGTTTTAGAGTTGTAGACTTTGTTCGGTAGTTCCCCTTTGTAAAGGGGCATCGTAGCCAATGTTTTTAACATCCGGCTCATCTTGGCGTCAAAGTCTGGCTCTCGCACGATACCTAGTTCTTTAGCACTGACTAAGGCGGCGATCGCAGCTGCTTGATCCCACATTGTTACCGAGGCAAACTTATCGACTGAATTCACCAAGCCTGTCTCATCGTTCCAATTGCGCTCGAAGTACTGCCAAGCTTGACGAGCCATTGCCATTTCCTCCGGACTCAATTCCCCCACACCAGAGGCAACATAAGGAGTTTTAGTCCCCGTAATTTCCTTAGGATTTACCGATAACCCTGGCAACTTCATAGATTGCGCGTCCAGTTTAGCGACAGGTGTCGCGCCCGCATCTAGGTTAGAGGTAACTGTTCGAGAGGTAGATGCTTTAGGTGTTGGTACAGAAGCCGTCTGAGAAAGGCGCTCAGATAAAACCTGCAAACCTGCGATCGCTGCAACCGCAGTAATGACCCCTCCGACAATAGTTAGTATGGACAAGCCTTTGGGCGGCGGCTCAAAATCAGAATTCATTATTAATGCACCTCACTAATCACAACTTGTCCTTGCTGCTGGCTACTTTCGTCAACAGTCTCGCTCCTGGATACTTTAGAGTTCCCAATTTTTTTGCCTCAGGAACAAAAAAGCAAAATTTTATTGAATTGGGGCTGGATGCCATTGCGTCCCTACATAACTCAAAGAGTCTTCTAAATGTTTGTGCCAGTAGTACCAACCCGTATCCCCACCTGTAGTACCGTGACCTCCGGGAAAGACGTTAACGGGACTTAAACGAAAATGGAGAAGCAATAAAGGTATAATCCAGACAGGGCAGATATTTCACATTAAGGCTTGAGTGATGAAAGAGACAACTCCCGCCGCCATGCCTCCTTGCTTCGATAGATGGTGTAAACGCTTTGATGATCT
>CADCTM010000674.1 GCA_902805485.1 uncultured Coleofasciculus sp.
GATTGGCTTAAGGTGCGAACTTAGAACAGTTGAGGCTATCTAAGCTTTGCGATCGCGAATGCATTCCAATGCAAGCAAAAATATCTGGCGATTGAAAAGATGTTGTTGGTCAATTAGCGAAGGTTGTGACCCCTCCCCTTGATCGGAGAGGGGCTTTCGGACTCCCCCTTCCCTGCAAGGGAAGGGGGCTGGGGGGTTAGGTCTTCCGAATTCGCCAACAACATCTTGAAAATCGCAGCTATACAAACGAAGTCTGTGGGCAATTTACTCTCATTGGGATGCTCCCGCGATCGCTTTCGCTTTCCGGAAAGCTACACTAACGCGATTTGCTGTAAGCAGCAACGCTAGGCTACCGCTTCGCTACCGCTAACGCGATCGCAACCCTTTATCATGCCACCTCTTAGGTTTGTGCCGCCTCTACCACTTGCGGTAGAGGCGGCACAGAATTTCAGTTTGCTACGATATAAGAGCCAGGTTCTAACTTACTGGTCAACCAACACCTTTTGACATTCGGACTAGGGTATAAATTCCTCTCCCCGTGCCGTTAGTTGTTTCTTGCAACGGGTTAACCCTAGGAGATTCGTAATACCCAATGTCTAACGCTTCACCCCAAGCAGTCAATCGACTGCTTGCTGCTCTGCCTGTGGCTGAGTACCAACGCCTTCTTCCCAATCTAGATCAAGTCTCGCTCCCTTTTAAGCAAGTCCTTCAAGAGGTTGGTGAACCAATTGAATATGTCTATTTCCCCCAGAATGCAATAGTTTCTGCACTCACTACGATGGCAGATGGCTCGATGGTGGAAGTTGGCTTAGTGGGTAAGGACGGAGTTACAGGCATCCCCGCCGCGTTGGGAGACAACATTGCAGGCACAAACGCGATCGTGCAAGCAGCAGGCTCTAGCATGAGGATGAAGGCAAGCGTGCTGAAAACCGAGTTTGAGCGGGGTGGTCTACTGCAAAGACTGCTATTGCGGTACTTACAAGCGCAGCACGTTTTCGTCACGCAAAACGCTGCCTGCAATCGCCTCCATCATCTGGAGGCGAGACTAGCTCGTTGGCTATTGCTTGCCTGTGACCGTATAGGGTCAAACGAGTTGCCCATGACTCATGAATTTATGTCCCAGATGCTGGGTGTACGACGTGCGGGTGTCTCAGAGGCGGCAAACGCGCTTCAACAGTCAGGACTGATTCGCTACACAAGGGGCAAAGTTACTATCCTGAGCCGCGAGGAATTGGAAGCCGCTTCGTGTGAGTGTTATGAAATCATTAACGGCGAGTACGCTAGGTTGCTAGGCACAGACGGTTAATTATCTAGCACACAAGAGCCACGTTCTAACTTACTGGTAAATAAACACCTTGACATTTGGACTGGGGTATAAATTCTTCTCCTGATGCCGTTAGTTGTTTTTAACAACGATTCAACTCTAGGAAATTACTCACTACCCCATGTCCGAAAACCCACTCAAGCCAGTTAATCGGTTGCTAGCTAGTCTGCCAGAAGCTGAGTACCAGCGTCTTGTTCCACATCTAGAAAGTGTTCCGCTCCCTCTCAAGGAAGTCCTTTACAAGAGGGGCGAATCAATCGAATACGTCTATTTCCCCCATCATGCAATAATTTCTTTAA
>CADCTM010000675.1 GCA_902805485.1 uncultured Coleofasciculus sp.
CTAAATATTAAAGTCGGAGATTGCATCATTGCCTACTGTAAAAACAAGATGCAAGCTTGCACCGTCCAACAGTTACTAGATGCAACAGCCAACAACATCACGCTGAGAGTATCCACATCTATACCAGTGCGGGAATCAGCCTCCTGTGTAGTTCAGTTTCGCCGCGAAGCTCTGGTTGAACTAGCATTGCTTAAAATTAGCTCCCAGACAGAACCGCAATTACACACGCACTAGGATATTAAAGATGTTTGAACGCTTTACAGACTCAGCCATTAAAGTCATCAGGGTGGCTCATGAAGAAGCACGTCGCCTCGGTCACAACTTCGTGGGCACAGAACAACTCCTTTTGGGTCTAGTGGGAGAAGGCAATGGTGTCGCGGCAAAAGTCTTAAAATCCTTGGGCGTTACTCTCAAAGACGCCAGGGAAGAAATTGAAAAAATCATTGGTCGCGGTTCTGGTTTTGTCGCCGTTGAAATTCCTTTTACCCCAAGAAGCAAGCGCGTTTTAGAGCTGTCTTTAGAAGAATCCCGCTTGCTTGGGCAAGACTACGTGGGCACAGAACACTTACTTCTGGGCTTAATTCGGGATGGAGAAGGTGTCGCGGCAAAAGTCTTGATAAACCTGAGAGTTGACGCCAAAGAAATTCGAGCGAAAGTGATTGAGATGCTTAGTTCGACACTAGATGTCACGGTTGACAATAGCCGTAGCCGGAAAAAGACCTCAACTCTTGATGAATTTGGCACAAACTTAACTCAACTCGCCGCTAAAGGTAAACTTGATCCCGTTGTGGGGCGCCAAAAAGAAGTTGAGCGCATCATTCAAATTCTTGGTCGTCGTACCAAAAACAATCCAATATTAATAGGAGAGCCAGGAGTCGGGAAAACAGCTCTAGCTGAGGGTTTAGCTCAACGCATTGTCAACAACGATGTTCCCGAAAGCCTTCAAGGCAAGCAAGTTCTCACCCTCGATATCGGTTCACTGCTTGCAGGCACAAAGTATAGAGGCGAGTTCGAGGAACGACTCAAAAAAATTATTGAAGAAGTCCGCTCGACGCAGAATGTAATTCTAGTCATTGATGAGGTTCATACTCTAGTTGGAGCGGGAGCTGTAGAAGGGGGACTGGATGCGGCGAATATCCTGAAACCAGCCCTAGCGCGGGGTGAACTTCAATGTATCGGCGCGACTACTTTGGATGAATATCGTAAGTATATTGAGCGAGATGCCGCATTAGAACGTCGCTTCCAACCCGTGATGGTGAATGAACCCAGCGTTGAGGAAACAATAGAGATATTGTATGGATTACGCGATCGCTACGAGCAGCACCACCGCCTGAAAATCTCGGACTTGGCAATAGAAGCAGCAGCTAGACTTTCAGATCGTTACATAAGCGATCGCCAACTGCCCGACAAAGCCGTTGATTTAATTGATGAAGCCGGTTCTCGCGTCCGCATCCTCAACTCAAAAGTCCCATCGTCAGCCAAAAGTTTAAACAAAGAACTACGAGATCTTCTAAAAGATAAAGCCGATGCGGTGCTGTTGCAAGAGTTTAGCCAAGCTGGAAAAATGCGCGAACGGGAAATCCAAATTCAAACCGAGATAAGGGCACTTATTAAAGACG
>CADCTM010000676.1 GCA_902805485.1 uncultured Coleofasciculus sp.
GCAGCCGAGGCAATGCCCTTCGTAATGCGTAAAATGACAGGCAAAGAGAACGAGGTGTTTGCACTGTAGGTATCTCTTGTGCAGGTGTCAAAGTCAGGCGGCTGCCCTAAGCTTTTGTAATCGGGGGGGATGAACGAAAACACAAGCCCTTGTTTCTCTTGGGGTTCGTTGTTGAGCTTGCCTAGCACGTTAACAAGATTGTCATGGCACCCAGCTGCAAGACAAGCAGCCATTTCATCAGCAGGTAACCCGTCACTGGTAATCTCACCCTTGAATATTTTGATCGCAACCTCTTTTTGGGCAAGCTCGGTTGTCCAAAGCCCCTGATAAATCACCCCAGAAGCCCCTTGCCCAAGAGTTTCCCCCAGCGTCAGTTCAGCCCAATCAATATCTGGAAGCACTGGCTTATGAGTAGCGTCAGCATTACACAAGGGGTTGCCAGCATAAGCCAGCCAAGACAGGCGAGGCAGGGTGAACAACCAAGGGGGCAGCGCAGTGAGCTGATTCGCCGAAAGCCGTATGAGTTCCAATCTCTTGCAAGAAGCCATCGACTCTGGGAGCGACTGGAGCCGATTGCCAGCCAGCATCAGCTTTTGCAAATGGCTCAGGCTGCCAAGGGAAGCGGGTAGCTTCTCAATTTTATTGTCGGTGAGAATCAGCCAGCGGAGCTTTTGCGGTAGGGCATACTCACCAACACTCGCCACCTGGTTGGATTTAAAACTCACCATCTTGAGGTCAGGGCACTGCGAAAGTACCTCTGGAATTGCCTCAAAATCATTGTTGGTAAAGAAAACAATTTTGAGGTGCTTCAACCGTTCAAACTCATCGGGTAAGGCTCTTAAATGGTTATTCGATAGATCCAAGATTTCTAAGGAATCGGCTAGAGCAAAAATCTCTGAGGGAAATTCACTCAGTCCGCACTCAAGCTTGAGTCGTTTGCTCCCGGCTAACTGTCCAGAGCGAAGCAAGTTTAGGGTTTCCATTTAATCAGAAAGTAGCTCCGTTCGATTATCTGGATTAGGCGCCGTCAATTTTTTGGGATGACGAAGCCAGCACAATAAAGGTTTATCAGCGATTTGCCATCAAGAAACGTACCGTCGCTCAGTATAGCTTAAGTCTCCTGGTGCAAGTATCGTGTAATCTGGTGGAAGTGAGTAAAATCAAGGGTTATGAAGGTCAACGGCAAGGGGCAAGGAGAAGTACTGACCCAAGAGGAATTGAGAAAGTTGTTTACAAGCGGATTAGTAAGCCTACGGGATAGAGCGCTATTTGGCATCTGTTTGTTTGCAGGTTGTCGGGTCAGTGAAGCGTTAGCACTGTAGACCACCGATATCAAAGGTGAAACGTTGACACTCAGGAAGTGTACTAGCAAAGGGAAGCTGAAAACCCGCGTGGTGGACATTCAGCCAGGATTGGCTTCGCTGCTAGTTGCTAACCAACCTGTTAAGCTTGGTTTTCTGTTTCCTGGTGGTCGCCCTGGTTAGCCAATGACTCGCTTCATGGCAGACAAGCTTCTAAAAAAGGCTTGTGAGCGCGTTGGCTTGCTCGGCGTCTCCACTCATTAGGGCTTGCTGCAAAAACCGGAAACCCAGATTTATCAATACTTTGAGCGGCATTGA
>CADCTM010000677.1 GCA_902805485.1 uncultured Coleofasciculus sp.
TTTTCTGCGGGTGATTTAACAACTCGTGAAATGTTTAATATCCTAAGTAAAGAATCAGGCATTCCCGTTCCTCGTGAAGCACCCAAATTCTTAGTTAGATTAGCAGGAAACTTGCTCGATCCCATCGGACGCCTGTTTAAATGGCAACCTCCACTTAGTCGAGAAAGGGTTCATTATATTTACGATCGTTGTGTGCGCGTAGATGCCAGCAAAGCACGTCAGGAACTCTATTGGCATCCCCGTTCCGTATCAGAAACACTACAAGAAATTACCAGAGTTTTAACCGTTTAACTGACATATTTTGCCTTTATCAAAACCAAGTAACTCCTTAATAAATAAATCCTCGCTAATTACCCAAATCCTCCGGCAACCTAACTTCTTCTTCCACCAATAAACCCGCCAGAAACTGTCTATCTTCGCTAATATGGGGAAACTTTAGCTGAGAATCAGGAATTCCCTTTTGTAATTGTCGCTGACAAAGAATAGCAAAGCTTCCAGGAGCAAGAATTCTCAGTCGAGGTGGTGGAGTTGGAGCGCGGCGGTTAAGTTCATAAGTACTATTTTGTTCCTGAAGTTTGCGGTCAAAACTAGCTAAAAAATCTTGAGAATTACTCAGATTTCCCCCAGGCGCTAGTTCAATATTTACCAGATAACGAGCCGGAAAATCATTCTCCGACAAAGTAATACAAAAATCCTCTAACGGCACTTTAAATTCTTGTTGAAGTGATTGCATTATCTGAGTAGCATGAGCTTCCGTCGTCTTCTCAGTCGTCGAAGAAATTAACCCCCCCTGACGATGACGAAACACAATTACAGGCGCTTGTTCATAAAAACCGATCACCTCAATGACATCGCCGATATCATAACGGTAAAAGCCTCCATAGGTGGTGGTTAAAATGCGATAACGCTCACCCGGTTTGACTTCAGTAGCTAGCAAAGTTTTCGGTTGCTCTACCTCCCACTGGTCTTCTGGAATAAACTCAAAGAAGCCACTTTCTAAAGCGAGAACACTACCATCATTATTAACATCATGGTAGATGCTAAACATCCCCTCTGCTGAGGAAAACACAGCACCAAAAATTGGAGTATCTCCAAAGTAGGAGGGAAAGCGTTCAAAGTAAAAATCAGACGTGCCACCACGCGCACTGGCAACAAAGGATAAATTCGGCCAAACCTTCTGAGGAGTAAGGCGTCCCTCTGATTTGAGGATTTCTTTTAATTGGTTAGCGCGAATCGGATTAGCTGTCCATTGTTGCTCTAATTTAAGTCGAATTTCTGGCTCCAAAATTAACCAATCAGCAATTGTGCCGCTTTCTAAATCTTGAATGAAATCTTCAGCATATTTTTCGAGATAATTGCAAGTCCGCAAAATCAACATCGGAAAGTTAGCAATCATTCCCCGCATCAACGGTTCACGTAAGGCGAATAATAAACAAACGTAGTGACGCGCCGGATTATCAACAACTTGGAGGGTTTCATAAGGATGGGCAAAAAATTGTTTATAAAGAAAATTATCCATCCGCAAAAATCCCGCACTACCAGGACCATAGGGAATACCCGCACTAGTATGTCCCCACACTTCGGTGGAGTTAGTGACAAGAAGTTTGCCAAACTGTAGCCCTTTTAACTGCAAAGCTTCGCTTAAAAATCCTAAACTTGTTAAAGTTGCCCGTCGGAAAGCATTTTGCGATCGCCTTGTGGTGGGAATCATTTTTTTCTTCCCCATCGAACCACTCGTCAGCGTTATGTAAACGACTCGATCCGCTGTTAAGATATTTTGTTCACCCTGCGCGATCCGCTCAAGATATGGTTCATAGATGCTATAAGGTAAAATTGGAATCTGTTCTCGAAATTGCTCAACAGTCTTAATCTCACCTAGCTTGTATTTGCGCCCTAATTCCGTATTTCGATGAGCCTGGATTAACTCAAGCAGAAACCGTTCCTGTACTTTTGCAGTTTGACGAGTCTGCCGCACAAAATTTGCCTTAGCACGGGAAGCAACAACCGTCAGAAGTGATAACACTAAATTTGCCATTATCTCACACCCATTTAGCCAAAAGCATAAATGTTGATTAAAGCAGATTTGTCGATTCCCTCAAATAGGATGGCAAAATATCAATTACGAGTGTGTCTCAAAAATAAGAACGGTGTGAGGAGGGATTCATGAGCGCCTTAGCGTCGCCATCCAAGCTTTTTGTCGGCATTGCCTGTTTTGTCATCGCCTTTGTCTTCGCGAGTTTAGTCGAATACTGGCTACATCGCCTGATGCACGTTAACGCTAAAATTGGCGAACGTCATCGCGATCATCACCGCCGCAATGAAGGACAAGGTGTGTTGTGGGAATTCCGCGACTATGTTCAAGGTAGCTTTGTGGTGATGTGCTTAATGTTTTTTTACTCCTGGCAAGCAGGAATTGGCTGGTTTTTGGGTGGACTTGGCTATGCTGCCTTTTCCTCCTATGCTCATCAGTTGCAGCATGAAAACCCAACAAAGTGCTTTTGGATGCAGATGCCAGTCCACTATGTCCACCATAAATACGGGATGTGGAATCATAACTTTGGTTTAGCGGTAGACTGGTGGGATCGGGTTTTTGGCACTTATAAGCCTGTGGACTGGCTCACTGACGAGGAACTGACACAACCAGAACGCAGTTATTTCCAACTTCGCTGGTGGTAGCGTGTCTTATACCCTTGTTTAAGCGCAAGATTGCGTAATCCAAAAGTAAGAAAAACATAAATAATTTCCAATTCTTCTCGCTTTCGTCAGAGTCTTAATGATATTGTTCCTAAAACACAATGGCGTGTTTCTTGTTGGGTGTCACTGTTAGGAGAATTCTTTTGAGCTACTTCGACGATGCCAAAGCCCACTTCATTGCCAGTCATCAGCATCCGATTAACCAATTTTTGCACCATATCACTAACTTACTAGCGATCGCGGCTGTGATTTTGCTGTTCTACGACTGGCGATTAACTCTTGCCTGCTTAGTATTGACTCAAATTTTCGCCCTGGGTGGACACGCCATCTTCGAGAAAAATCAACCCGCAGCAATTAAATACCCCGGCATAACTATCCTCGCTTCCTTGTCGTGGTCTTTTGATAACTGGTTCGGGTTGCGCCAAGTCTGGATGAAGCTAAATCGTCAATACAAATCTTAGCCCTTTGTCTTTCAATAATTAACTAATCAAGGAGCATTCATGTATCAAGGCTTACTCGTAATCGATGCCGATGCCCACAAGCTAGAAAATCCCCTAGTAATGCGGGATTATATAGAACCAGAATATCGCGATCGCATTGGGCTTGTCATCGATAGTTTAGGCGACCAACGCGCCCGAATCATCGACTTTAATCCGGAAACCGGGAAAAACGACTTTACACGGATGTTCCCGCAACCGCAAGGGTTAGGCAAAGGCGGTTTCCGCAACCTGCACCCCGAAACCACTCTCGGCGCAATGTTCAATAAAGTCCGAATTGAACACATGGATCGAGAAGGCGTTGATGTACAAGTAATCTACGGCACGCTGAATTTAACCTTCTCCAGCATTCTCGATAAAGACATGGCAATCTCGCTTTGCCGTGGCTACAACAACTATATGGCTGATGACTGCCGGGGATACGATAACCGCCTCAAACCGATTGGCGTTTTACCCCTACAAGATGTCGATGCAGCGATAGCAGAAATGCACCGATGTGTCAAGGAATTGGGCATGATTGCTGTCGCCGTTGCCCCGCACCTCCCGGTTCCCCATCCCAAAGCACCCAACGCCTTCCCCGATATTCGCACCGCAAAAGCCCTCAGCCATCCAGACTTCCGACCGCTATTGCAAGCTGCTGTAGACTTAAATATTGCGATCGGCATCCACGGCGGACCTGGTGTTCACCTGGTCGGTGGCATCGCTGACCACATGGAAACCTTTGTCCTCAACCATATTTTCGTGCAGCGGAACCAACAACAACTAGCGCTAGCGCGGATGATTTTTGATGGCGCCTTCGAGCAATTCCCCACCCTGAGAGTTGGCTTTTTAGAAGGCGGATGTGGTTGGGTACCAGACCTCGCCCACGCCTGCCATGAGCATTGGGAGAAGCGTATCCGCGACTTTGACCCCAAAAACACCTATCGCCCCTCCTTGATGGAATTCACCAAGTTGATGATTCAGGAGCGAGGCGGCAGCAATAGCGTCAACATTATCAGCAAGGCAAAAAACTTGTTTGATTTGCTGTGGAACACCGAACACGACCCGGCAAAGGTTGATGATGCAAGTCTTTACGAACATTACGATCTGCGCCACCGCGACCCCTTAGAGTACTTCGAGCGCGGTCAAATCTTCACCTCCTTCGAGTCAGATGACCCAGGGCCGGCTTATCTTCCCGTGGGGATGGGAGAAATCGGCAAACATATCGCTTGCTTCTCCGGCGACTACGGACACTGGGATGGCGTCCTCAAAGACTGTGTGAAAGATGCCGCAACTGTTGCTGATTACGACCGGGAGTATTTAGGGCTGTTGTTGGGCGGTAACTCACTGGCATTATATGGCGATCGCTTACGCCAATCTTTACCCACCCACCTAATGGCGCAAAGCCTCTAATTAGTAGGGCAACCACGGGGGTTGCCCTCACCGTGGTTGCCTCATTTCAGGCCGGGTAAGCACAGCCGGAGCGAAGGTGAGGATATTACCCCTACATAAAAAATCATCCCTAACCCTTAATAAAATGCGAGTTTTACTCTTATATCCCCTTTTTCCTAAATCATTTTGGTCGTTCGACAAAGCCCTTGAACTCGTCGGGCGTAAGGTTTCCTTTCCACCCTTGGGGATGATTACCGTGGCGGCGATATTACCCCAAACCTGGGAGTTTCGTTTAGTTGACCGCAACGTTGAATTTGAAACCGAAGCTGATTGGGCGTGGGCAGATCTCGTAATTATTTCCGGTATGATCGTCCAGAAACCCGACTTGTTGCACCAAATCCGCGAGGCAAAGCGACGAGGCAAACTGGTCGCCGTGGGAGGACCTTACTTTACCTCCGTCCCAGAAGCCGCACAGGAAGCCGGAGCCGACTTTTTGGTGTTGGATGAAGGCGAGATTACTTTACCGCTGTTAGTGGAGGCGCTAGAACGCGGAGAAACCTCCGGCATCATCCGCTCCAATGGCGAAAAGCCCGATGTAACAACGACACCAATTCCCCGCTATGACCTGCTGGATTTAAGCGCTTATAGTGATATGTCGGTACAGTTTTCGCGGGGTTGTCCCTTTCAGTGCGAATTCTGCGACATTATCGTTTTATACGGACGCAAACCCAGGACGAAAACCCCCGCGCAATTACTTGCTGAGTTGCAGACACTCTACGATTTAGGGTGGAGGCGATCGATTTTTGTTGTAGATGACAACTTCATCGGCAACAAGCGCAATGTTAGACTCCTATTGCGGGAACTCGGTCCCTGGATGGCAGAACGCGGTTATCCCTTCCGGCTCTCCACAGAATCTTCCGTGGACTTGGCACAAGACCAGGAACTGCTAGATTTAATGGTTGCGGCTAACTTCACTACCGTCTTTTTAGGAATTGAAACACCTGATACAGACAGCCTGGCAATGACTCAGAAGTTCCAAAACACGCGGAACTCGCTGATGGAATCTGTTCAAACAATTAATCGCTCTGGTTTGCGGGTGATGGCGGGTTTTATCATTGGCTTTGATGGAGAAAAACCAGGAGCAGGGCGTCGGATTATTGACTTTGTAGAAACCACGGCGATTCCTCAAGCTTTATTTAGTATGCTTCAGGCGTTGCCTAATACCGCACTGTGGCATCGACTCCAGAAAGAAGGGCGTTTGTTGGAGGGACGAGAAGAAGCGAATATCATGCAGACCACGCTGACCAACTTTGTCACTACCCGTCCCTTAGAAGAACTCGCTCGTGAGTATATTAGTTGCTTTTGGGAATTGTATGAACCCGATCGCTATTTAGCACGAGTCTATCGCCACTTTATCCAAATGAGACCAACGCCTCATAAGAAGAAGTTTAGAATGCCGGAATTTGCCGATATCCGGGCATTATTAATTATTTGTTGGCGGCAAGGACTCAAACGCAACACACGTTGGCAATTCTGGCAACAGCTATTTTCGATCATCCGCAAAAATCCCGGCGTATTTGATCATTATTTAACAAACTGCGCCCACATCGAACACTTCATGGAGTACCGCCAAATCGTGCGGGACGAAATTGAAGCACAACTTGCCGTATATTTAGCCAGCAGCGAGCAACCCACCGCTGTTTTGAGCCGTTAATTTCCTTGCCGAAATCTAGCGAAACCATCGGATTTCTTCTGTGGTTTTAAATCTTAAATTTGGATTTTGGCAAGAACTTGAATGTCAAAAATTGACCGTCAGCGAGAACACCAAGCCAACGAACGAACTTTCCTGGCTTGGTTGCGTACCTCGATTGCTTTAATTGGGTTTGGTTTGACCATCTCTCGTTTTGGTTTATTTCTGCATGAACTACAAACCCAAGCCACCGACCAAAATAGCCTAACTCACTCGTTCATTAGTTCTCAAAACATCGGCATTAGTTTGGTAATTGTGGGAATAGTTATCATCATTTTGGCGGTGTGGCGCTATAACCAGGTCTTCGAGCAAATTGAGCAAGGCAACTACCAGCCAAATCGCCTGCTGGTTTGGATCACAGCCGGAATTGTGATTATTTTAGGTCTTTTGAGCATTCCCTTCCTGCTCTGGCGACAGCCTTCTGCTCCTAGTCATTCTCGTAATAGTCTGGAGCGCTTCCCGAATAAGCCACAAAAGTAAAACCCTGCAAAATAGAATTTTGGGGTTATAGGAACTTAGCCTGTCTGCACAGGTAAAAGCATCATAATAAGGTATTAGACAAGATTGCCTGAGTAATTAAATCCCATAGGTTTTCGAGGTGAAAAGAACAAAGCTACGCCGATATGTGGCTTTCAAGATTATTAGTCCTTGCCTTGCAAGGGCAAGTTTTATCGCCGCGACTGCTGTCGTTGGGTAGTCTAAGCAAGCTATCATCAGTTGATTTAATCTATCTGGCGATTATACTTCATTCAACTGAGGGCTTAATTAGGCAATGAGCGATCGCTTAACTCATATCCTCTTAATCGATGATGACTCAATTTTTCGGCTGGGTTTACGCACAGCCTTAGAAGCGTTTCCCGATTTGCAAATCGTGGCGGAGGCAGATACAGGCGTAACCGCTCTCAACATTTTAAGCGAATCGGAAAATGCGATCGATTTGGTCATTTTAGAACTAAGTATTGGTCGTAACCCCAA
The DNA here is from genome assembly GCA_902805485.1 of uncultured Coleofasciculus sp. Taxonomy (GTDB): domain Bacteria; phylum Cyanobacteriota; class Cyanobacteriia; order Cyanobacteriales; family Coleofasciculaceae; genus CADCTM01. The sequence continues at coordinate 7,288 of CADCTM010000677.1, forward strand.
TCAATCCGGGTTGACACTGTGTCAAAGATTGAAGACCAATTATCCGTATCTGCCTATATTATTGCTCACTGCCGAATCCGAACCATCCTTGCTCATGGCAGCCAAAGCATTCGGTGTTGAAGGCTATTGTGCCAAAGGATGTGAAATCGCAGCAATCGTTCAAGCAATACGTCAACTGATGAGGGGTGAATCTTACTGGCCCTCGGACCTACCTGTACTAATTACTCCTGTACGTCCTCCCAGTTGGCATCACAAAATGCGCTCCCAGGGACTGCGGCAAATCGAAGACACCTTGGCACAAGTCACTCAATCATTGCAAAATCCCAAGCTTTCCACTCTCGACTGGTTGTTTTGGAGTGGTCGTCGGCGGGAACTTTTGGCAGCGCGTTGGGTGGTGAATCAGCTATTGCCGACTGATGTCATCGTTGTGGAACACGGCTTGAGTGATGAAGAGCAGAATGCACCTTCTCGTCTGCCTTCAAATCGTGTAACTAGACAATTACCCGCAGCTTCTATGGCGAATTTACCGTTGAGTCAAATCGCTCAACCCTCGACACCGTTTGAGGTGACGTTGGCAAAACTCCAATCTAGCTTGTCTAATCTCAGCGGTGTTGTGTTAGAAATTGACATTCTTCAAGCTGAAAAAAAACGGGATTTGCTTTATATCGTCCTGCAAAAATTCGAGGAGATTTTAGCCGAATTGCGTTTTTCTCAGGTAACGCTTGAGCAGTTGCCTCAAAAGCGATCGCAAATTTTGCAAGATTTGTGGCAACTATCAATTACAGAGTTTTTTGGCAAATATTACACTCTACCAGTGGGAAATGATGAATTTGAAGTTGTGAAGGTAATGCTTGGCGATACGGTAATTGTCCAAGACGCAATTCTTGATAAAATTCCCTTGGTTGTTGAGTTGTTAGCCCATCAGTTGTTTCAAACTCCTTTAATGATTGATAATGTCTCTTATCCGGCCCAGACACCCGAAGCATTGGCACGAATTGAAATGATCATCCAAAACTTAATGATTCAAGTTGCCAATGCTGTTATTCAACCGCTTTTAAATGAGTTTGCTGATATTGAAACGATTAAGCAAAGCTTTTATGACCGCAGTTTAATTTCCACACGAGAAATTACTCGCTTTCGCAATAATTTATCCTGGAGATATCGCAGATTTCAATTACTGCTTGAACCCAGAGCAATTTTTGAGAGTCGATATGATTTATTCGTCCTGAGTGACACGGGTATTAAACAAACCTCAATTTATGCGCCTCGGCGTCAGGAATTAGAGCAACTGCGGGGCATTGCTTTCGCTGTTACTTTGGCTTATGAGACACGAGATGCGATCGCGCCGCGTTTACGGGGGGCGATTTCTTGGGTTGGTCAAGGGGTTGTCTACGTCCTCACCCAGGTGTTAGGTAAAAGCATTGGTTTAGTGGTTCGTGGTGTGATTCAAGGGATTGGTAGTAGCTTACAGGACACGCGATTTGGCAAAAATAGTGAGAGAGACAAATAAGCCGTTCTCCTTCTATTTACTGAAGATTATTGATTTTGTGGGGATTATTTTTTTGAGTAAAAAAACTGTCTTAAATATAAATTTAATAGCAAATATAATAACTAATAATTAAAACTAAAATTCGGCATTTATAGCGACCAAA
>CADCTM010000678.1:0-12818 GCA_902805485.1 uncultured Coleofasciculus sp.
AATTTACTACTCGCTTGATTTCTCCGACTTCTTGAGAATCTTCTCGTGACTTAGCAATCGAGTCACATTCATCAAGAAACAACAAACATGGATTTTTTGAAGCATCTTCAAATACAAGCCTCAAATTGCTAGCCGTTTCGCCCAAAAAAGACGATACCATTGCATCAAATCGAACTTTGACGAGTGGTAAACCTGTATTCCAAGCTAAACGCTCTGCTCCCAAGGTCTTGCCACAACCTGGAAGACCATACAGAAGAATTTTTTGCCTATATCGCAAGCCATGATGAGCCAGCCTATCTCTTGCTGCATACTCACGCTCAATTCGCTGGAAACGTTTCTCAACAACTTCCGGCAGCACCATATGATGCCGCAGCTTCTCCCTAGGTATAACAGTAACTAGGGGAAGATTGAATCGTTTACTTGTCGGCAGTTCACTGAGAGACTGTAAGTTATCGGACACGGCAAACGTTGCCGTATCGAGTTTAGGAGTGTTAGAAGCTGCCTTGCTATTTGTAGCTGGCTTCTCCTTTTGGCTTTTTTTCTTGATGTTCTCTAATTGGTCAGCTAGCAGCGTATGTCCCTTACTGCGCTCTTCCTCAATCACTAGGTACGTGAGTTTGTCGATCGCCTCTGTGTCGGAACTGGCGATCGCTCTAAAAAATCTCTTGAGAAGCTCTGCTTTCATAACGCCCCTCAGTATAAGGGGTAGTGCAAGGCTATTCTAGCCAACTACTACCTTTAAAAGAAAAATAATACATATGTACCATTTTAAGTCACTGCAAGCAGGAAAATATGATTCAACGAAAATAGGGCGATCGCTTGCTTTGTTCAGCTAGCAACGGACGCGATCACACAAGTATCAACTCCAGTCATTCCCCACATTGATAAAGCTTTAATGCTCGCAAGATTCCTAAAGCGATCGCCTCTTACCTCTCCTCACCCCTTCTTCCCCTGCGAGGAAGCCTCATGTTCCTCCAACCACTTCTCAATCAATTCCTTCAACACATATCCCCAGATCACGACCTTCCAAGGCACAGGTATGCCTTAAATCGCGCTCTCACCGATTCAGAAGCCGTCTAACAAACACAGGCTTTTCAACTTCAGACACAGATTACAACTCACAACTGATCACTTCTATTATTTTATTGCTACAAACACTTGACAAATATTCGTTATTATGAAGCAGCATTCTAAAGAGAAAGCCAGCGTCTAACTTTTGCACAGGCTAACGCTGGCTTTAACGCCCACTTACATAAGGAGTCTCTTCCAATCGTAAAACGAACAAGCGGAGATAACGCCCTTGGACATCGCGCGGATTTTACCCAACGCTCAAACCTACATAGTCGCCCGTTTCCACAACCGCCAAGACGCCCAGAACCATTTCAGGCTATTGCAGCGTTTCATGCCAGCAACGGAATTTGAGATTATCTTCGACGAGGAAGAAGACAACCCCACCTAAAAGCCAACCCAATACCCTCAGACCATTCCTATTCACCCCGAAATCAAAGGTATTAGGGCGTGTTTTCAACCCGGAGACCCCCTAAATCTCCTCATCCTCACGCTTTGCTCCAGTCGCTCCAGCTTAAAAAGAGGGACTTTGACAGACTTCTCCCCCCTTAATCCTCGCGGGGTTGAGGGGAGCTAAATCTGAAAGCGAAGGCAAAAAAACACGCTTGTGGAGTATCAACTCCTACGGCACCGTAATCGGCACCAACGCGTTAATCGGTGCATAGCTGCGGAAAATCCCATTATCTGCAAACACCAGCACCAACCGCAGGGGATAATCCGGCTCCACCTGTAAATCCGCCCAAGGGACTGCCACCTCCAAACACTGCTTCAGCGCCACCTGAGCGCGGCTTGTTCGTGGATGCCATTGATAATGCTCCCCAGCCTCCTGGAACCAAAACGCCTGAGTCATTAGGTTAATCCCCAATTGATGGTGAAATTGATAATTCAAAGGCGCTTCATCCGGTAACTCGGCCAACGGTGCAAGACTATTGTGCATAGTTCGGTCAGGATAGAACCACAACAAGTGCAATTCACCTGGAATATCCTTACCTGGTTGCACACCACTCCTGAAATCCAGCCGCAGGTAGAAGTTGAGGTGATCCACACCGTACCAAAGCCGCTGCATCGCACTGCTCTGGTGCATCGTCCCCCGTGCGCCGCCAATCTCAATCCGCCCCGCCTTATCCCAATCCTGCTCATCACCGATACCATTAATCACAGGATGAATAAAGCTTTGGGGGCAATGATCTCCCTGAACATCATGAGCTTCAACAGGACGCTTAACGCTAGGGGGAATTGGCTCATTTAATGCTTCATAAATCGCCGCTAAATGTTCCCGGAACAACTGATCAAACATCGCATCCTGGTTAGAGGAGTGACCTTCGCCAAACCACCAGAACCAGTCAGAACCTTCCGCTGCATACAGCGCTTCCCAGGCGGCTGGATTATTTTCCTCTGTAGCTTCTGGATGCTCATACAACACTTGTCGTGCTTGTGTCAATAAGTCCCAAGCTCGATTTTTTGCGGGGTCGCCAATCCAGGTTGTAAAGCTACCATCTACCCAAGAACCGCTATGAAGTTGTCCCTCTGGAATAATTTCTGTTGGTGGAAACTGGTCGATAAACTCACTAACCGTAACCAGCTTGATGTCAGTATGCTCACTTAGAGTCTCATAAAGGGCTTCTAGGAAGGGAATACCATCTCGCTCATAATATTCCCAGCAATTTTCCCCATCCAGGGCAATGTTAACAAGCCAAGGTTGTTCTAAGGATGTACCCTCGCCTGGTTGACGCTGTTTGAGAGAACGCGCGATCGCTTCTAAATGTCCCACCAAATCCGCAGATGCCTGCTTGGCATTCATCGTCCCATAGGTAAAGCCAATCAAATCCGATAACCGATGATCGCGAAACACGATCGCAAGCGGGCCATGAGGCGTTTCCAGGCGATAAGGACGATACAGTAACTCTGGTTCCAAAACATTCCCCACCTCATCGCGATGGAAGAAGTGCTTCAGAGTATGCCCCAACACCGCCTCATCCGAGCAAATCCACTTAAACCCTTGCTTCGTAATGTAAGGTAATATCTCAGGACTAACAGACTGCTCTGAGGGCCATAAGCCACGCGGCGCTTGTCCAAATCGGTCTTCGTACATCTCCCAAGCTTTCTTTAAATGCCGGGGAATATCTTCTTTCCAGGTGAAGCGAGCCTGCGGCAAACTCATATTCGGCACAGCCCGTCGCCCGACATTTGTATCTGCCAGTAACGGTAAAATCGGGTGAGTGTAAGGCGTTGTCGTCACTTCTAACTGACCCGCATCTTGCATTTTGCGGTGTTGGGGAATGATCCGACTGAGGATTTCCTTTTGCTTTGAAAAAATCCGTTGGCGATCGCCTAATGTAAAATTCCGTCCCTGCTTCAACCACCCAGCAATTTCTGGATCATCCCAAAAAAGCGGATCAATCCACGCTAAGTTGTGCCACGCCAGCAAATCGCTGTAATCTTGCCCTGTCCAATTATCCAAACACCACTGTCGTCCCTTATCCTGCCGTGTCCAGTACAGTTCTGCATAACGGGGATGAGGGTCAATTAAAGTGTGATGATTACCATCAAAAAAATGCTCAACAATAAATTGCTGCTGCTCGGCGTTTAGCTGTTCAGTCGGTGTCAGCGCCGCCGCCAAATAAGGATCAATGGCAGTCCCAGCAATGTAATCTTCCAGTTGCAAAATCAGCGAAGGCACCAAGTTTACCGTCTGATGCAAATTCGGATAGCGCTCCAAAAGTAGCACTAAATCCAAATAATCTTTCGTACCATGTAGCCGCACCCAAGGTAAACGGTATTGTCCGCTTTTACCAGAGGCGCTGTCGCGGCTTTTATACAGTGGCTGATGCTGATGCCAGACAAAGGCGACGTATAAGGGATGAGGCATGAGTCAAGAGTTAAAAGTTGTGTGTTAATCGAGATATAGAGAGTCATGATAGTAGTTCTCTCACCTTTTAACTTTTAACTCTTAACTCAAAATAATTACATCACTTGTTCAACTTCAGCAATTTCCGGGATGAATTCGCGCAAGCGGCGCTCAATACCCATTCTCAGAGTCATGGCGGAGCTAGGGCAAGAGCCACAAGCACCCTGAAGCCTTAGTTTGACAACAGGTCCATCTAACTCAACTAGCTCGACATTACCGCCATCCGCCATCAAGTAGGGACGCATTTCATCCAAAACGGTTTCAACGTTTTCAGGAGTTAGTGCTAGTGTTTGGGACATACTTCACCTCTTGCGATTTTTTAAGGGTTGCAACCATGTGTTTATCCTAGCTTTCCCCACTCAGTATTTCTCATTAGACCTCTTGCAAGGATACCTGGGGACACCACTGACATGCGCCCAAGCTGACTTCTCTTAAACCTACGCAGGTGGGTTGTGTTTGTATAGCCCCATTTAATCTGCGGGCATCAAGAGGTCTCTTGAATGGGCGAAATTTAAACTATTGCTGGTTCTAGGAGTTTAATGTTGGAAAAGTTGAACTCCGTAGTGGTTCTTCCTTCTCCCTCAATGGCATGGACGACTTGACGAGTCATCACATAATAATTGCCTATTTTCTCGAAGGTATCCTCAAACTCCCGTTTGCCCATCAAGTCATTGGTTTTAGCATTCCGGAAGATCGCGTTATAGCCGGCAGAGACATAGCCCTCGCCAGTATCCAGGTTTTCCTTGGTGTTAATTGTAAATGCCATCGGTCCCATGACGCGGCTGACTTGACAAATTTCTGTGCCTCGGATTTTGTAGTTGGAACCCATCGAATCACCCTTGACGAGAATTTCTACAGCCCCGGTAGAATCTTTTTCACCTAGGTTAAACGAGCTTTTGCCGTGCGCTTTCTCAAAGGAAGAGCGTTTGCGGTGAGTAACGATGTCCCGCATTTGGTTATAAACGCTTTCTTGGACTTTTTCGTCTTCGATGCCAGTGACTTCTACACTCAAATCGCCATTAATGCGAACTTTGCCTGTATAAACTTCATCGCCTTGCTTGATTTCAATGTCGGCGCTGTAACCGGGGAAGTTTTCGTCCCAAGTGTAACGGTTTTCGTATGCCGCTTGGAACAAGTCACGAGCGCTTTGTTGTTCTGTCATAAAACCTTTATTCAATCAACTCTTCTAGTGTAAAAAACTCACAAGGGTAGTGGCGGATTTCTTAGAAATTGAGGTACTAGTCATTTTTCATTAGTCATTAGACAATTGGATATACAGCAGTTTGCTTTTTTCGCGCGAGTACATCAAAGTGTAGATGCCGTTTTAGAATCACCCTTGGATTCAAACCAAATCGTTTCTCTGCAAAAACCGCCCTTGTCGGCGAGTCTCTGTACCTTGCTTGAGTTGAAAACGGCTGTAACTGTAGACGCACTTCGACAAGAATCATTCTTGTGGAGTGGGCGGGACTTGCCCATGCTTTAATGTATTGGCAGCGAAAACATTACAGCACGTCGTGCAGCACCCATAACACAAATCGTTTCCGCTTTTCAAAAACTAATGACTAATGACTAATTAATCAATAGAATCATTCATTCTGCTGAGTGGAAATCATCAGAGGTTCTTGATATAAGGGAATGGTGAAGGTAACGGTTGAACCCAATCCTTCTCCCATGCTATAAAAATTGACGACGCCACCCATGGTTTCTACAAGCCTTTGGGAAATTGCCAGTCCTAAACCAGTACCGCCGAAGCCACGAGTCCGGGAACCATCTACCTGACTGAATAATTGAAACAGCCTGGCTTGCATATCTAGAGAGACACCAATCCCTGTATCAGCCACGCGAACTCTCACCAGTCCAGGGAACTCTTGATCTTTAAACGTTACCTTTCTCCTGAGTACCTCAGTACTAATTGTGACACCGCCTTCATGAGTAAACTTGATGGCGTTGCCGATCAGGTTGAGTAGCACCTGTAATAAACGTTGGTAGTTCCCGTACACAATGATTTCATCACGTGCCACCGGCAGCTCAATATTTAGGCTCAATTTCTTTTGTTGTGCCAAATTTCGAGTAAAGTCCTCGACATTATGCATCAAGTCTTTGAGACTGACTTGACCAAGCTCAAGCTCCATTTTGCCAGCTTCAATCTTGGCAATATCGAGGATGTCGTTGATCAGATTATGTAGATGTATGGCTAAACGATGCGCTTCTTGGATGAAGTCTCGTTGCTCTTCTGGGTCATCTGCCATCCCTTCTAAGACAAGTTTAAGAAACCCAATCATGCCATTGAGCGGGGTTCGCAGCTCATGAGAAGTGTTGGCAAGAAACTCCGACTTGAGGCGCGAGGCTTCTTCTGCTTGTTCGCTGGCGATTTCTAGCTCTTTATACATGATGCCATGAGCGATCGCGGTTCCGACTTGTTCTGCCAGTTCTCGCACCAACTCGATTTCTGCCTCGCTCCATTGTCGTTGGCGATCCCATTGTTCCAGACTAATTAAACCATTCGGTTTGTCTTGGTAACAGGTAGAAACCACTAGTATTGACTGCGGTCGCGTTTCACAACTGCCAACTTGTTCAATTACCACCGGTTCACGACAAAATAGCGCCTGTCTCAGGTAAGGTTCTGAATCTAGTTTGAGTTGTTTACCCTGCTTAGAGTCAACCCCTTTCTGGCTATACTCTGCCTCCACCTTGACTTCTAGATCGTCAGGTTTGTAGGAACAGACGATGCAACGACTAACTTGGAGTGCTTTCCCCAAACTTTTTACCGTTTGCTGCCAAATAATTTCGAGGTCGAGAGTGCGCCGAATTTTCCGGGCAATTTGAGTCAGCAGTTTTTGATTCGGGTCTAGACTTAAAGGCACAAGAGAGTCGATCACGCTTTGGATCGATGCCTCTGGCAAAAGGTGTCCCATCACTAGAACCGTTGTTGTCTTGCCATCCGGTTGCAAGATTGGGCTGATGACCAGCTCAAAAGTAAAACATTGTTCGCGGTAAGAAAATGAATGGATACAACGTTCGGGAGTTCGTTGCTCCAAAATCCTTTGAATTTGTTCTCGATACGCTTCAATTGCGATCGGACAAAGTGTATCAGTCAGGGGAAGTCCAACTACTTGCTCATTTTTCAGACCGTATCGTTCAGCTTCTTGCCAATAAAACGCGCGGTACTGACCGGATGCATCCTGAGTAAACACAAGTTCGGACCCTACCCCCTGCAAAAAGCCAGGATTGCCCAGTGCAGTAGCAGATTCCATATCGGTATACCCAGATCTAGGACATTGTAGGTTAACAGGAGCAGTCATCAGAAGAGACCTGGAAACTGCAAGCAATAATTTAAGATTACTCAGAGCCAAGCGATCGCTCTTTGAATTAAATGGTTAGCGGAGCCTCACTCAACGTTATCACGCCAGACTCCTCTACTGTTCTAGCTTAATCGTTCCATTCACCACGCAGGGGAACGGGTGGATTGCGCTCTAAAGTCCGGGTGAGTTCGTCATCCCGTTCGCGTTCGCCTCTAAGCCATTGGCGAATTGCGGTTTCAATCACCTTACTTGGATCATTGGTTAGGTGCTTGATTTGGTCTACCAAGTCTGGGTCCAAATGAATCGAAATTTCTTCCTTATCAACTGAACGCTCTCGATGTACGGCATTATCATTCATAAGCTGTGTTAGTTTCCCCAATATACATTTTACGATAACTATCAGTAGCAAACCGCTAATTCGGGTCGCTAGCTCTGAAGAGCGCTCTACTTTTTCACAACAAGAGAGCTTATCCCATCTTAAGAGCGTCACCCCTATCGGTTGCAGAAACATTAAAATACATTAAGCGCTATATTGTTTCGCGCTTTGCGGTTCTTTCTTGTTAACCCCAATAGTTTATGACTGACGTTCCTGTCTCTCGCATTCGTAATTTTTCAATCATCGCCCACATTGATCATGGGAAATCCACTTTAGCCGATCGCCTCTTGCAGACAACCGGCACTGTAAATGACCGCGAGATGAAGGAACAATTCCTGGACAACATGGAGTTGGAACGAGAACGGGGCATTACAATTAAGCTGCAAGCCGCCCGGATGAACTATACCGCCAGTGATGGCGAAAAGTATGTCCTCAATCTAATTGACACACCAGGTCATGTGGACTTTTCCTATGAGGTGTCGCGCAGTCTTGTTGCCTGCGAAGGAGCATTACTCGTCGTCGATGCTTCCCAAGGCGTTGAAGCCCAAACTTTGGCTAATGTTTACCTAGCCCTTGAGAATAACCTGGAAATTATTCCAGTTTTAAATAAAATTGACTTGCCTGGAGCCGAACCCGAACGCGTAAGCAGCGAAATCGAAGAAATCATCGGTCTTGATTGTAGCGGCGCAATCCATGCCTCGGCAAAGGAAGGCATTGGCATCAAGGAAATTCTTGAATCCATTGTGCATCTGGTTCCCCCACCGCAAGATACGGTCAATAAACCGCTACGGGCGTTGATTTTTGACAGTTATTATGATGCTTACCGGGGCGTAATTGTCTATTTCCGAGTTGTCGATGGCAATGTTAAAAAAGGCGACAAAGTGCGCTTGATGGCATCCGGCAAAGAATACGAAATTGATGAACTCGGTGTGCTTTCCCCTACCCAAGTCCAAGTTGATCAACTGCACGCGGGTGAAGTGGGTTACTTTGCTGCCGCGATTAAAGCCGTAGAAGATGCCCGTGTCGGCGATACAATTACCTTAGCTGCCGCCCCTGCTGAATCAGCTTTGCCCGGTTACACAAAAGCCAAGCCTATGGTATTTTGTGGATTGTTCCCGATAGACGCTGACCAGTATGGCGATTTGCGAGAAGCGTTAGAAAAGCTGAAACTTAATGACGCCGCGTTGAACTACGAACCAGAAACTTCCAGCGCGATGGGGTTTGGGTTCCGTTGTGGATTTCTCGGATTGCTGCACATGGAAATTGTGCAAGAGCGGCTAGAGCGAGAATATAATCTGGATTTGATTACAACCGCGCCTTCGGTGGTATACAAAGTGACAACCCTCAAGGGTGAAGTCTTTGAAATTGATAATCCCAGCACGCTGCCGTCGCCCCAGGAACGGGAAAAAATCGAAGAACCTTACGTTAAGGTGGAGATGATTACGCCAGAAAGCTACGTCGGCACGTTAATGGAATTGTGCCAAAATCGGCGCGGCATTTTCAAGGATATGAAGTATCTCACTCAAGGACGAACAACGTTAATTTATGAGTTGCCATTGGCAGAAGTCGTCACTGACTTTTTCGATCAATTGAAATCGCGATCGCGTGGCTATGCCAGTATGGAGTACCACATCATCGGCTACCAAGAAAACCCCCTTGTCAAGTTGGATGTTTTGATCAATGGCGATCCTGTTGATTCTTTGGCAATGATCGTCCATCGCGACAAAGCTTATCATGTTGGTCGAGCGATGGTGGAAAAACTCAAAGAATTGATTCCGCGTCACCAATTTAAGATTCCTATCCAAGCGTCTATTGGTAGTCGAGTCATCGCCAGCGAAAACATCCCCGCATTACGCAAAGATGTGCTTGCCAAGTGCTACGGCGGTGATATCAGTCGGAAGAAAAAGCTACTTCAGAAGCAAGCAAAAGGGAAAAAGCGAATGAAAGCGGTGGGTACGGTTGACGTGCCGCAAGAAGCTTTTATGGCTGTGTTACGCCTCGATCCACAGTAGCCTAGTATAGGAAATTGCAAGCTGGTGTAATAGATAAAGCTGTAGGGGCGGGTTTAGCATTACTTCCATCTATCAACGCAACTCTGTTTGATCTGCAAAACCCGCCCAAAAATATTGTCTGTTTCGTATTACCTCCATCTTCAAACCAACTCTTTGCTCTCCAAAACCCACCTACAGTTTGTTTGTACCGAGAATTCAGAAACTGCTGTAATTAATTTTGGGTGATATTTTGCTCCTCGCCCCAAAATTGTTGATTCAGAGTTTCTGAAAATTTGACTTAATGTCAAATAGCAAACAGTTCCAGGTCGTTTCTCATCCCTAAGCAGGATGTAACTTTGCCAAAAAGACAGATTTGTAGATGCAGATGCCAGTTTTGTGGGATAGTAGGGAAGACGCTCAAAAATTAGTTTAAAAGAATCAGTTGAAATTGTGGCGTCATACGGCTAAAGCCGACTAGCATAGTGCTGCAAGCTTGGTAAATCTTTTTTACTTACAACTATGAGAATTTTGGTTACAGGTGGTGCAGGTTTCATCGGTTCCCATCTGATTGATCGCTTGATGGCTCAAGGGCATGAAGTGATTTGCATTGATAACTTCTACACCGGTCACAAACGCAACGTTCTGAAATGGCTAGGCAACCCCAACTTTGAACTGATTCGCCACGATATCACTGAACCGATTCGCTTAGAAGCAGACCAAATTTACCACCTCGCTTGTCCCGCTTCGCCAGTCCATTACCAATACAACCCCGTTAAGACCATTAAAACAAACGTGATGGGAACCCTAAATATGCTGGGGTTAGCCAAACGGGTAAAGGCAAGATTTTTACTCGCTTCCACATCAGAAGTTTACGGAGATCCGGAAGTTCATCCTCAGTCAGAAGAGTACAGAGGTAATGTTAATCCGATTGGTCCGCGTAGCTGTTACGACGAAGGCAAGCGAGTCGCGGAAACCCTGGCATTTGACTACCACCGACAAAATATTGTAGACATTCGCGTTGCTCGAATTTTCAACACCTACGGCACCCGAATGCTGGAAAATGACGGTCGGGTAGTCAGTAACTTTATCGTACAATGTCTCAAAGGTGATTCCGTAACCGTGTATGGCGATGGTTCACAAACCCGCAGTTTTTGCTACGTTTCTGACTTAGTGGAAGGACTGATGCGTCTGATGAACGGCGACCATATCGGACCGATTAATTTAGGTAATCCTGGAGAATATACGATTCTCGAACTTGCACAAGCAGTTCAGAAAATGGTGAATCCTGATGCTGAGATTATTTTTAAGACTCTACCAACCGATGACCCACGGCGTCGTCGTCCAGATATCTCCAAAGCAAAAGCTTTGCTTGGCTGGGAACCTACTGTACCCTTACAAGAAGGATTAAAACTAACAGTAGAGGATTTTCGCGCTCGTGTAACCTCTCCTCAGGCAGAGCCTGTAGCTTCGATTTAAAAAATCAAGATCAACTCAGGATGACCTAAGCCCTGAGCTTCCAAAACGAAAGTTCTCGAACCCCGAACTTGTATCATTGAGGATTCAACCTATGCACGTTTGTGTTATTGGCACCGGATATGTTGGCTTGGTTACTGGTGCTTGCCTTGCCCATATTGGGCATCACGTCATCTGCGTAGACAACAATGAAGAGAAAGTTAAGTTAATGAAATCTGGGCAGTCGCCCATTTATGAGCCAGGGCTTTCAGAAATTATGCAAGCGGCGAGTCTTGCGGGAAACCTAGAGTTTACCTCAGATTTAGCCGCAGGTGTAGCTCATGGGGAAGTTTTGTTTATTGCTGTGGGAACACCAGCTTTGCCGAATGGTGAAAGCGATACGCGCTACGTTGAAGCGGTTGCCCGTGGGATTGGGACACATCTTAACGGCGACTATAAGGTAATTGTAAATAAATCAACAGTACCAATTGGTTCCGGCGACTGGGTGCGGATGATTGTGCTAGATGGTGTTGCTGAACGCCAGATGACTCTGGTGGGGGCTGGTGGCTTTTCAGGAGAGGAGATGACAGCACCAACAGCTCCCGATTTTGAAGTTGTCAGTAACCCAGAGTTTTTACGTGAAGGATCAGCCGTTTACGATACCTTCAATCCAGACCGAATTGTTTTGGGAAGCCCCAGTAAACGGGCAATAGATGTGATGAAGGAACTTTATGCTCCGATTGTCGAGCGTAAAGTTGCAGAAGACAAATCACTGCCTCCTGTACCAGTGCTGGTTACAGATGTTAGTTCGGCAGAAATGGTTAAATATGCAGCCAATGCCTTTTTGGCAACCAAAATTAGCTTCATTAATGAAGTAGCGAATATTTGCGATCGCGTTGGCGCTGATATTACTCAAGTTGCCAAAGGCATCGGTTTAGACTCCCGAATTGGTAACAAATTTTTGCAGGCAGGTATTGGTTGGGGTGGTTCCTGCTTCCCCAAAGATGTCTCTGCTTTAATTCATACGGCTGATGATTATGGCTACGAAGCCCAAATCCTGAAAGCCGCCGTCAGTGTTAACCAACGTCAACGCTTAATAGCCGTTGAAAAACTCCAACAAGAACTTAAAATCCTCAAAGGTAAAACTGTTGGACTACTCGGACTGACATTTAAACCCGATACAGACGACTTACGTGATGCGCCTGCCCTGAATTTAATTGAGCAGCTAAACCGACTCGGAGCTAAAGTTAAAGCTTACGACCCGATTATTTCCCAAACAGGGATGCGTCATGGTTTATCTGGCGTCATTGTTGAAACAGATCCCGAACGACTGGCAGATTCTTGTGATGCCTTGGTACTAGTTACAGATTGGGAACAATTCCGCAAGCTGGACTATGTAAAGATGGCAAAGCTGATGACGAATCCTGTGATGATTGATGGTCGTAACTTTTTAGACCGGGAAGTCTTAGAAAGTGCTGGTTTCCGATTTCTGGGAATTGGTCGATAATGGTAATAAGGAAGAAGCTTAAGTAAGTCTGTAAATCTCTCTAGCTATCTTCCTAATTTCTATTGTTAAAGTCCCTTAATTAAACGGTGGGAAAGCCTTGTCTTCCAGCTACACGAGCGAGCCAAGAAGAATGAGTGATGCCCACCGTTTGGTTTAGGGACTTTAACAATAGAAATTAGGAAGATAGCTAGAGAGATTTACAGACTTACTTAAG
>CADCTM010000678.1:12828-23367 GCA_902805485.1 uncultured Coleofasciculus sp.
GTTTAGGGTTCATGAGTAGCCTGGATTGCCCCTATGAACCCTGAACAGTTAACAAGGAATGACAAATGCAAGTGTGAAGAATATTATTGGAGACAGTAATAAAGCTTCAGAACATAAGGTAAGGGTTACTTGTGTTCTGAAAAACTAGCTCAGGTAAATTACTGACTATTTATCAATTCTTTACAAAAACTGGTGATTCTTCATCAACGCTTTATGGAAAATTACAGTGACAGAAACTAATCTTGAAGCCAAAGGTCAATAAAATCATGGCAATCGCTCCTTCAAGTGTAAGTAGCCTAGTAAAATTAACTTAATTATTCTTTATTACAGTTGAAAATTTGGGAACAATAAAGTATGGCAACCTCTCAACTCAAGAAACTCGTCCTCACCCCGATAGTAGTTTCAGCAGCAGTCTTTGCCACGCTGACTTTACCGCTAGTTTTCTTTGGCAAAGAGCCAGTAACAGTTCAATTACAAGAAGAACCAATCTTTTACGGTAAACTTAGGGACGCCGCCGGCCCCTACTTGGGTTTGGCAAGTGTCCTGAGTTTGGGTGCAGGACTAGCCAGTGTTGCGGTTACAGGCTGGAGGCGTTCTACCCGAAAATCGTCTCACGTCGAGGCTCAGTTATCGGATTTAGCGCAAAGTCTCCGGGAAAAAGAAGCGCAATTAGAGGCGCTAAAACTTTCAGAATCTCATCTGGAAGCGTCTGGACTGAGTGCGTTTTTGGATGAGCCAGTTATACCAGTTCAGGCAAAAACTCCCCCAGTGGCTAGCATTGAGCAACAGCCCGTTGAAGCATTGGTGATTACAACTCAACCGTTTGGGGCGCAACCGCTCGTCCAATCTCCTGACTCGTCGCGAACGGTACAAGCGGCGGCATCGCGGTTTCCAGCCGCTCAAGCCTTCCTGGGCTATGCTCGGACACCAGCAACAGTTGTCCCTCAGCCTGCCCCAACAGTGACGCAACTTGCCCCTTTAGATGTTTCCTTAGATGTTAAGGAACTTCACACTAAACTTGAACAAATTAGGGCACAGATGGCAACGTTGCAAACAGCGCTATCGGGTACCGCACCAGAGGCAATACCTGAGATGCCAGATGATCCCAGTACTAACTCAACACGGCTACAAGTTGTAAATTGGTCTGTGAATAAGATCAGTTCTTAGAAGCGTTCTCAAAACCCTAGGGTATAGGCAGATTAATTGTTAGTAGTACAGGCGAGACGCCCATCCTACCCGTCAATTACTGGTTTTAAGTTCGTTACTGAGTCGTCTGCTGTAAAGCTAAACGTTAGAAACCTATAGCAAAAGCAAGCTTGCAATATTTCGTGGGCTGATTTGAAACCTTTGAGCAAGCGCTATTGCAACAGTTTGTGTAATGATTGCAGGCATTAGACACCTGTGCGAACAGGTCGCTGAGATTTAGCAAACCTATAATATTGCCGAAGTTAAGTGGTTGTGCCAATTTAGCAGTTAACGAGAGAAAAATTACGCTCAAAAGTCCGGATTAATCGGAAGATTTGCTGTTTTACCTATATCAAGTGTTATCGAAATCCGACTCTCGCGGTAGTGACCAAAGACAGTAATTCAGTAAAAAAAAATTCAACAGAAGTTTTATGAAGTCGCCAAACAACTATGCCTCTGCTAAAGTGGCGACAGGGTGCAGAGCTATGATTCTACCAGTCAAACGACCTAGGCAATGAACCTAATGAGCCTTGATTGTAAACGATTTGCCTCCCCTAGCCCGTTGCCTTGGATTAACCTTGTGGGTGCTAGCTCAATCGCCATTTTCTGGACGCTAGTAGGGATTAATATTAAGCCAGTTCAGGCTAATTCACCTGAGCCACAAATAACACCAACGGCGGTTCCTGCTCCGGATGGGTTAACCATACCGCCAGCCACAAACAGTCAAGAATTGCAACAAGCACTTGCCAAAGAGCAAGCGCTCCCGGTAACAAAAGAAACTGTCACCCAACCAAGCATTACCCAAGCCTCAGTTGTGCCTCCGCAAACCGCAGCCCTTGCTGTGAAACCAGAGGCACCCGTCAAGCGCGTAGCAGATTTGGGACAAGCCGTAACAGAGGACAAGGCTCAAGAAGAGTTAGAGCGATCGCTAGTCGCAAACCCAAATTGTGCAGACACAACCTGTAGCCACTGGGTGTCCTCAGCAAAGGCAGTGAGACCTCCCAGCGCTAACCCAAAACTGGCGCAACTTCCTTATCCAATACCAACCTCAAACCCCCTACCAGTTCCCACCACTCCAATTCCAGGAGGTTTTGGTAGTTCCAACTCAACATTAGGGCAGCTCCCTTCCCTGCCGCAACCCCAAAGTGCAGTACCCGTTCCCCCCCCAGCTTTACCCGGCGGGTTTAATAACTACCCACAAATGGGGGGACAGCAAGCGTATTATCCACAGATGATGATGCTGGTACCTGTTCCCCAACAGGGAATGGCTCCTCCACCGAATGGCTATCCACAAATGGGACAGCCGGCGTACTATCCGCAAGGGGGGCAGCAAGCATATTATCCACAGATGATAATGCTGATACCTGTTCCCCCACAGGGAATGGCTCCTCCACCGAATGGCTATCCACAAATGGGGCAGCCGACATACTATCCGCAAGCCGTACAACCCCTACCGCCACCACTAGCGCCCAACCAACCAAGTTTTAACGGCTATCCACAAATGGGGCAGCCAGCATACTACCCACAAGCGGTGCCGATCGCGCCCAACCAACCCGGATTTAATAACTATCCACAAGTCGGACAGTCGCCTTATTACCCACAAGCGGTGCCGATCGCGCCCAACCAACCCGGATTTAATAACTATCCACAAGTCGGACAGTCGCCTTATTACCCACAAGCGTTGCCGATCGCGCCCAACCAACCCGGATTTAATAACTATCCACAAGTCGGACAGTCGCCTTATTACCAACAAGTGGTGCCCATAGCGCCCAACCAACCCGGATTTAATAACTATCCACAAGTCGGGCAGTCGCCTTATTACCAACAAGCGTTACCCCTATCGCCCAACCCGAACTTGGCACCGCCTGCCTCGACGCCTACCGCAGCACCACTCAATCAACAACAGCCCCTGCTTCGCAGCACGGCATTGACTTCTCCTGTATTACAGCTACAAGGTACTTATATCAATCAAGGTGATCAGTCCTCAGCACGGGCACGCCTGGCGGCGCTGTATCCACTCACGCCGCAAGTGCAGTTTGGTGCTACCCTCGATCTGACCAGCGAGGCAAACAGCTTTGCTGACTCTCGTGGGCAGGGGTTGAACGTGAACGAGCTTTATATAGCTACTGCGCCGTTTACGGGTTTGCCAAATCTGCGTTTTGTGGCAGGTCAATTAGACTTAACGTCATACTTTGATCGCAATAGCTTTGCCAAAGATGGGGCAAGTCAGTTCTTTAATCCTGTTTTCCAGACTAATCCAGCATTGAGTGCCACGGGAATTGCCTCTCGTCCGGGTGTTTTGGTCAACTGGACACTGACGGATAATATTGAAGCAAAAGCGGCTGTTTTCTCTTCATCTCGGAGTCTATCGGACTTTAGCCTGGATGCATTTGCCGGAGAAATTGGATTTCGCTATGGTAATGCAATTGTTCGCGGCACTTTCACCTCCGATCGAGATGCCGGTTCCAGGGATGGTTTTCGGGAGATCTTTGGGGCGACTCGGCCTGACGGGGGTACGGGCATTCGCTCATCTGATCGAGAAGATGCCTATGGTGTTAATGGCGAGTACTTTTTCCCTAACTTGAATATGGGACTATTTGCTCGCTACGGGCGATATGAGAACCAAGCCTTAAAGCGTGGTGGCGATACCTATAGTTTTGGGGTGAGCTTTTTGGATTTAATTACTAAAGACGATCGCTTAGGATTAGCCTACGGTCGAAATTTATCAAATGATCTCCTCCGCAGTTTAAGTAAGTCTGATGTTCCAGATGTGTTGGAGTTATTTTACGATTTTCGATTTTTACCCAATCTGCGGCTAGGTTTTACACTTCAACAACGCAATAGTTTTGAAGATACCTATGCAGGTTTTCGAGTAAAAACCGATTTCGATGTGACTCCTAGAGGGAGATTAACTCCATGAGTCAGTCAATTACAACTTTAAAATTAAACCGAAATCGCAGCAGCTTAACGGTTTGTATTTTTGGGATGCTATTGAGTGGTTTGACGATAATAAATCTGCCCTCCGCTCAAGCTCAGAGCGCATTAGAGGCATTACAACAGCCATTTTCGCTTTTAAGGCAGGGACGGGTTAATGATGCAATCAAGGCGTTTCAGGAAGCGATCCGGCAGAATCCTCAATCGTTAGAAGCGAAATTAGGATTAGCGATCGCTTATCGACGCCAAGGTTTAATTCCCCAAGCGTGGCAAGCTTACCAAAACGTCCTTGCTCAAGATCCTAATAATCAACTGGCACTAAAATCAGTCGGTTTATTGGGTACTTATCGCTCAGAGTGGCAAGTTCGAGGCATTGAAGCCCTCAGTACTTTGTTGACTTTGAATCCTAATGATACCGAAGCCAGAGGGTTCCGCGGCTTGCTCTACGGCTATCAGCAACGATTTACTGAAGCAATAGCTGATTATCAAATTCTCCTTGCGGCTAACCCAACACCGGAAATCCTGCTGGGTGCTGCCGAAACATATACCAATAGTGGCAACCCGCAACAAGGGTTAGAACTATTTAACCGCTATCAAGCGACGGGAAAAACCATTACGGGGTATTCGGCGATCGCATACGCACGGGCATTACGAGAAACCGGCAACCCCGCACAAGCGGTACAGGTGCTAGAGTCTGGACTTAGAACCGCAAAGAAGCCAGATGAGGACTTAGAAATTCAAACTCGTGCAGCCTTGTCACGGGCGTATTTGGCAAATCAGCAGTTGAATGAAGCGAGAGCCGTTTTAGTACCATTACAGGGGAAAGACAAGGCAATTTTGCCCTTAGCGCGGAGTCTTAATGAAATCCGCAGCCAAACCAACGACCTTAGTCTCGCTGATCCTATCGTAAATCTCTACCGTCAGGCACTGGCTCAAACCCCAAACCCTGATCCCAAAATACTTCGCGAGGCTGCCGATGTCTTTAGTGGGTTGCCTCAAGGGCAGCAATTAGCACTGCAACTGTATCGCCAACTCATAGCCAGTCAACCGAATGACCGCAGTCTTTTGGTTAAGCAACTTAGCCTAGAAAGTAAGCTGGGTTTAATTAGCAAACCGGAACTGAGAGGACGTTTGGCTGCGGCAGTACAACCCTTACCCCAAGACCCAACCGATCTTAAAGCATTAGCCCAAGCCTTGGCAGGAATTGACCCACCGGGACCGGAATTTCTCCAGGTATACCAAAGTTTGGTTGCCACAGGCGTTAATGTCCCATTTTTAAATTTCCGCATTGCTCAGTTATTAATTGAAGGCAATAATTTAGCAGGGGCAAGAAATGCCTTAGCCGCTTATAGCGCAACTGAAGAAGGAGCCAGAGATGTTGCCCCTCAGTTACTTGCCGCCGAAATTGAGCGCAAAGAAGGGAATTTGGAAGCGAGTGCCCAACGGTATCAAGGTTTAATTACGAGTAACCGTGCTGATAACGATGTTCTCAATGCGGCATTGCGGGGGCTTGCGGGCGTTCGTTTTCAACAAAATCGTCCCGTTGAAGCAGTGGCAATTTTTGACCAGTTAGTAGCGCGGAATCCTCAAGACTTGACATTACAGTTGGCTCGTGCAAGCCTAGCTTATCAAGCAAAGTTGATTCCAGAAGCCCAAGCGGAGGCGGCGCTCAACTATTGGCTACAGACACAACCGCTCACGAATGCACCACCAGAGTTATTTACCTTAGTTGGGGCGCTTCCTGCCGATAGTAGGCGTGAACCGCTTTATAGCGCATTAGTGCAACTCGATCCGAATAATATACCAGTGCAACTGCGGTTACTACAAGCGATCGCTTTCCGTAACCCTACAGAGGCAAAAGTACGGGTAGCGCAAATCGTGGCGAGTAATCCGAACAACATTAATAGCTACTTATTGCAAGGGCAATTAGCGCAAGGCATTGGTGAATTGGATCTCGCTAGTCGCGCCTACCAAACGATTTTGTCGGCTCAACCCTTTAATATCGAGGCTTTGTCAGCTTTAGGAGGAATTCGCTTTCAACAACGCCGCTTTGAGTCGGCAACTGAGTTATATTCTCAGGCATTAGCACTTAAGCCAGATGATATCGGATTCCGGCAATCATTAATTGGTTTGAGTGCGGCTCAAGACAATCAGTTATCGGCGCTTACGGCATTAGAAGCGCTGCAAATCGAACAAGCTCAAAAGGGTATATTTAACAACGACTTAGCCCGCCAGCGGCAGCAAATTCAAGAAGGGTTTCTGCAACGGCGGGGTTTTCAGCCCCCCTGGGAACGTTTTTAACCTACTTTCTCCAGATCGAGAGTGATAAATGTTGGTTTTATTGCGGCTGTTCAGATTGATTAATATTACTTCATTGTCACCCGGTTGGCTCAGAACAGTTGCCACTGTCGCAATTTTATGCAGTCTGACCGGCTGTATAAAAGTTTCTACCATTTCCCAACAGCCAGAAACCCCGGTTCAACCCTCCCCCCAAAAGCAAAAGCTATCACGGGGAGTGAATACACCGACATTGCCAGCAGATACCGCCAACCGAAAGTTATTGGAAGAAAGCTGGGTGATCTACCGCCAGCAATTTATCCAAGAAGACGGGCGAGTGATTGACTACGAAGCAAGCGATCGCTCAACCTCGGAAGGGCAAGCTTATGCGATGCTACGAGCCGTCTTAATCGATGATCCTAATACCTTTGCCCTTACCTTAGATTGGGCAGAAAAAAACCTGAAGCGTCTTGATGCTAAAGGCAAAGCCACTGACCAACTTTGGTCTTGGAAGTGGGGCAAGGAACAAGGAAAATGGGGTCCGATTGACAAGAACTTCGCCAGCGATGCCGATATTGATGCGGTTACGGCTTTGATCTTTGCCTCCCGTCGCTGGAATCGACCAGAGTATTTGGATTTAGCAAGGGAAAAGCTGCAAGATATTTGGAATTTTTCCACTGTAGCCGCGCCAGGAGGCAAGCGCTATCTACTCCCTGGACCCATAGAAGCCTTTGTCCCCACGCCATCTAGTTTTCATCTCAATCCCTCTTATCTTGCCCCTTATGCGTTTCGGCTCTTTGCCCAGGTTGACTCCAAAAATAATTGGTTGAGTTTGGTTGAAAGTAGCTACCAGGTACTAGAAAAGTCGTCGGAAACGTCCAAAATTGGCTTACCGAGTGACTGGATTGCCCTTGACACCAAAACAGGTCGCTTTAGCGCTATCCCAGCGGGAAGCAACCTAGAGAGCGTTTATAGCTTTGATGCTTATCGAGTTTGGTGGCGGGTGGCTTGGGATGCCGAGCTGTTCCAAGCACCAGAAGCCGATCGCTATCTACGTCGCGCCACAAAAAGCCTTCAGGCACAATGGCGCACTACCGGGCGTCTTCCGGCGCGGATTAATCTTCAGGGAAAACCTACCGTAAGTTACGAAGCTACGTCTCAATATGCCATGCTTTATCCCGCTCTTCGTCTAATTGACCCAGAGATGGCCGAGCAGCAACTGAACAAAAAACTGTTACCTCGATACAAACAGGGGATTTGGGATGACGAATCGGCATACTACACCCAAAATCTTGCCTGGTTAGGATTATTGCCTCCCGCAGTAATTAATCCTCAACTGCTAAAACCCTAGTTGTAAAAATTACAACTAAATTAGAAGTTTTTCTATTTTTAATTTGTAATTTTTAGTTCTTCAGACACTCTTACCTTCGGCTTATGAAACGCTTGTTCCGCTCCTCTCAATCCCAACCGACGCCTCTTCATCGTAAACACTCAGAACGTCGCCTCGGTTCGCTCATCATGTCCTGGCGCAACTGGCTCTTTCGACTCGGTGGGGCATTGCTCTTAGTACTAGGAATCAGTACCACCGTCGTTGTTGCCCAAAGTGACACAGGGGTCAAACAGCAAGAAGACCAATTAATTCGCCAAATCGCCCCCGTCCCCTTACCCAACGCTCCAACTCAGGCGCCAGTTTATAAACCGGTTCCAGCACCACAACCTCGACAGGAAGCGCCCCCACCCGAACGAGAAAGGGCGCCCGCACCTAGACAAGAGAGCTTCTCGGAAAGGGCGCCCCAACCGCGACAAGAGGCTGCCCCAGAGCCAGCCGAAGTAGCCCCAGCTCCCGAACCAGCTCCGCCAGCGCCTGCGCGTTCTTCTGAGCCAGCACCTGCGCGTCCTTCTTTAGATCAAGAGGAGCCAACGACAACTTCTAGCATCGACACAGAGCCATTAGAAAAAGCCAAGAGTACGGCTTCCCTTCCCAGCAATCAGTACAGCCTGGAATTCAATCGTGCGCCAATTGTCGGCAATCGCTTGAGCTTGCGGGGTGTTTATTCTGAAGCCCGACTAGGCTTTACTCGTCCCCGTGGCTGGAAGGTGCAATCGGCAAAGGCGACAATCCGCTACCAACATTCCCCCGCACTAATTGCCAATAGCTCTAACCTCACCCTGCGACTGAACGGCACAAGTATTGGCAGCGTACCCCTCAATCGTAAAGAGTCTCAAGTGGGTCAAGCCGTATTCACTATTCCGCCAAAGTTAATCCAGGACTACAACGACCTCACCCTTGTTGCCCAACAGAATAATAAAACATGCAGTGACCCTGGTGATGCTACCCTTTGGACTGAGGTTCTACCGGATTCCAAATTAACCTTTGGATATCAACCGCAACCGGCACCCCTAAACTTTAGCCGCTTTCCTTATCCCTTCTTTGACGACCTCAGCCTAGATACCAATCGCCTCGTTTATCTACTGCCAAAAGTCAATGAGTCTTGGTTGACGGGGGCGCCACGATTTCAGGCAGCTTTAGGAAGACTGGCTGATTTCCGTCCGATTGACACTCGCTTGGTTAAGGAGATCAACGCCGTAAAATCCAACGAGCGATTAATTATAATTGGTACTCCTGGCGATCAACCCGCACTGAAATCTCTGACTTTACCCTTCAAAATCGCCAACAACCAACTACTCGATGGCAACAAAAGTGCTTTAGCTGAAGATGTTGGGGTGCTGATGCTGACGACTGCTCAAAAAGGCAGTGTCCCTGTCTTAGTTGTTACGGGAAATGGACCCCAAGGTGTTGTCAAGGCGGCGCAGTTTTTAGTGCAGCCAGACACGAGTAAAATTGGCACTGGTCCGGCAATTGTGGTTAGCGACGTGAAGAATGTGCCAAGCCCGCCGCCCCGCCAATGGTCTCGTTATTTGCCCGCGAAAGATTCCTTCGGTCTCAACGAAATCAAGAAATTGCCGAACGGGAAGCCGATTGAAGACATTACAGTCCGGGGTTCTGGGGCCCCACCGATTAATATTGATTTTCGGGCAATGCCGGATGACCAGTTTACACGGGGCAGTTACATGACCCTGAACTACAGCTATGGACCGCAAGTTAATCCCCGAACCTCGGCGGTAGAAGTCTTACTGGATAATAATTTCATCGGTGGGGCGCGACTGACTTCGGAAGACGGGGCGGTTCGCCAAAGCCTCAAGGTGGATCTACCGGCTAACTTAATTAAGCCAACCTCTAACCTGCAAGTGGCATTCCGGCTTAATCCTAGAGAACCCGCGCAGTGCGGAAAGGTAACGGATCAACAACTGACGGGGACGCTTCATGCCGACAGCAGTTTTAAGCTAAATCGACAAACAAGTGTAGTCCTGCCTGATCTAGAACTCTTGCAGGTAGGTTTTCCGTTTGCGGCTCCCCAGGATTTATCGAATACGACAATGGTTGTGCCAACTGCGCCAACAGATACGGATTTGCTCACACTCCTTACGGTGAGCGAACGCTTGGGGCGCTTGAGTCAGGCTGATTCAGTGAAGTTAACGGCTTATACCACTGATGCAATTCCTCCTGAGGTTCGCAAGAAGAATCATTTGGTGGCAATTGGTGTTCGGGACAAGTTTCCGATTCCCGAAGCTTTGGAGTCGGGCGGTTTTCGCTTAAGTGAGGCGTTTTCGCGGCAGTCAAATCAAGGAAGTATCCAAACCCTGTCTGATGAGCAAGGTGTGATTAAGGAAGTGCTTTCTCCTGAAAATGCCGATCGCGTTATTTTAGCCCTGAGCGGTCAAACCGAGAAAGGACTAAACAAGGTACGAGAAATTGTTAAGTCAGACCCGTGGTTCTTTCAGCTACGGGAGGATACAGTGCTGGTGGCGGCGAACAATCAAGACGCCCCTAGTTATGAACTTGATGCTTACAAACTTGAGTTTTTGGAACGTGCCCCAAGGACAAAGCGCTTGGAAAATATGAATCCCTTGGCACAAGTCTCTCGCTTTCTTCAGGACAACTGGTTCTTGCTCCCGGTTGGGATGATTGCGATCGCGCTTCTGCTTTATGGCATCGCTCAACTGTATCTCAAGCGTTTTACCGATAAAAAGAGTCATAGTTAATAGTCATTAGTCACTAGTCATTAGTTAATAGACATCTCA
>CADCTM010000678.1:23377-28648 GCA_902805485.1 uncultured Coleofasciculus sp.
ACCTCATTCGCAACTATTAGTGTATTTAAGACTAATCTGAGAGATGTCTATTAACTATTAGGAATTAACAACTGATCAATGACCAATGATTAATAACTAATGACCAATGACTCATAACTAATAACTCAGAGAAAAATGTCTCTTTCCTCATTTAGATCTCGATTGATGCAGCGTCGCCCCCGGCGACCCTCGCTAACTTCTTGGCTTGTCGATCTCTTGCCCCAGTTTTTTGATCGAACTCTTGGAAGGATAGGTTTCGGTCAGTTAAAGTTGATTATTTTACTGCTTTTTATCTGTTCTATTCCTTTAATTACGACACCACTAAAAATCTGGCAGCAGGGCCTTGTCGCCTTGGTGTTACTGGCTATTGGTCAGATTGTTGTGCGAATTGAATATCGCCAAACTGACAAACAAACTAGTGAATATCTTCACTTATTTTTGGTGTGGCTGAGTGTGGTGACAACACTTCGCTATCTGTACTACCGCACCAGTTACACACTGAATTTTAATACCTGGATTAACGGATTCTTTTGTGTGCTTCTTTATGCGGCGGAACTATATGCGATCGCAACTCTGATCCTGGCATACTTTCAAACCCTCAAACTAAAAGACCGTGAATCGGTTGATCTTTCAAATTTTCCCCAAGAAAAATGGTTTAAAGTCGATATCTACATCCCTACTTACAACGAAGATGTTGAAATTGTCCGCAAAACAGTTTTGGGGGCAATTGCCATTGATTATCCCGCTGACAAAAAACGGATATATGTGTTGGATGATGGAAGAGCGGAAAAATATCGCGCCCGTCGAGAAGAGTTACGTCAAATGTGCGAAGACCTCGGCGTAAGTATGTTAGTACGGGATAATAATGAACACGCTAAAGCCGGAAATATCAACACCGCTTTTCATCGTACTCCCGGTGATTTAGTCTTAATTCTCGACTGCGACCATATTCCTTCACGACAGTTTCTTCAGCATACGGTAGGCTTTTTCTTTGACCGAAATGTGGCTTTTGTACAAACACCCCACTGGTTCTATAACCCCGATCCTTTCGAGCGAAACTTATTCACCGGTGGCAGAGTTCCTGTTGGTAATGAACTATTTTATAAGGTGCTACAAAAAGGCAATGATTTCTGGAATGCTGCCTTTTTCTGTGGTTCTGCGGCGGTTATTCGGAAAGAATATGCCCTGCAAGTGGGCGGCATTGCAACAGAAACAGTTACAGAAGACTGTCATACAGCATTTCGGCTGCATTCTTTAGGATACGAGTCGATTTACTACGACAAAATTATGGTGGCGGGTTTAGCACCAGAAAAGTTTTCTTCTTATGTTGGTCAGCAAGTGCGTTGGGCGCGGGGAATGGCGCAGATTTTGCGGCTGGAAAACCCAATGTTTAACCGGAAGCTGAATCTGACTTTATCGCAGCGAATTTGTTATTTTAGTGCGACTTCGCACTTTTTCTATGGCTTTCCCCGGTTGATGTATGCGATTGCTCCGACTTTGTTTTTACTATTTGGCATTAACCCAATTCAAGGTTTGGGTTCAGAAACCATCGTCTACGCCCTACCCCATATTCTCCTGTCTTTGAATGCTAATTACATTACCTACAAACACGTCCGGTTTTCTTTCTGGAATGAGGTTTTTGAATTTGTTATGGCATTCCAAGCGGGCTATGTTACTTTGATGGCGCTAATTAACCCGAAGCTGGGTACATTTAATGTCACTGACAAAGGATTATCCGTTACGGAACGCAGTTTTGATTGGGAGTCAGTGCGGGGTTTATTGGTTGTCGGGGCTTTGGTAATTATCTCCTTACTAAGCGTTCCTTTTTGGCTGTTGTTGCGCCCAGAGGATACGGAGGCGGTACTAGTTAATGCGATGTGGTGCGTCTTTAATACGGTGTTGCTGAGTGCGGCGCTACTGGTGGCTTTTGAGCAACCGCAATTGCGGACGGCACACCGTCTACCCCGAAAACTTGGAGCAACAATTTATAGTGTTGATGGTAGCTGGAGTGGGCAAACTATTAATGTCTCAGAAACAGGGGCGCTAATACTTTTGGATAGCTGGCCAAATTTGCCGGAAGAGGTGGAAGTTGAAATCGTCGGTGATTATGGCGCGCGGGCTTTTCTTAATGGCAAGATTATTCGGAAGACACCAATAGGTGATAATCAAACTCGCTTGGCAGTTGAGTTTGTCAACCTCTCTCGCGCTCAACTTGACTCCATTGCCTTAGTAATTTATTCCGATGTCAAGGAGTGGTATTCCCAAAAGAATGAGTTTGTCGATGCGCCTCTTGCTTCTTTTAAGTTCCTTGCAACGAGTTTGATTCGCTCCTTTCAAGAGTTTAAACCCGATCGTATGAGTAAGGTGCGTAAGCAGGTGCGGGCAACCGGACAGCTTTACTTTGATGGGGAATTTTATTCGGGAGATGTAACAGAAATGGGGGTGAGTAGTTTGCTGTTGGAGTTATCGGGTAATGCTGTATCTTCAGACAAGATGCTTCAAGACCAAAATTTACAGCAGATTCAACAACAAAAACCATTAGTAGGTTTGGTATTAAGTCCGGAGGAAGCTGATATGGCACCAACGCGCTTTTTAGCTCAAATTGTGGCTCTTGATGTGATGAAGGCAGACGGCAGTAACTCTAATGGAGGGCAAGTTGCCGTTGAATTAAAGTTTCCAGAGCAATTCAAGTCACGCCAAGAAGCTAAGATTAAAAAACTTTTGAAAGTTCTACGGTGAATGTTCTAGGAATTCAAAATGAAAACTTGAATGATTCATTCTGTTTCATTTTTCATTCAACAAGGAAGTGAAAAGGAAGTGTTTAGACGACGACATTTGTTAAGGTTTTTGCTCTCGTTGGCTACCGTTTTATTGACTTTGTTGTCTACGTTTGCGGTGGAACCAACGAAAGAAAACCAAGTCTTTCCACTTCCTACTCCTGCTCAAGATGACTCAAATTTTGGGTCAGCAATCCAACGGACAATGACGCTCTTGGCAACGAGTACGCCAGAACATCGTCACCCAGTGCGGATTTTGTTCTACGGTCAATCTATTACGAAACAAAAGTGGTGGATTGATGTTGCAAATGATCTGAAAAAACGCTTTCCTAACGCAGATTTAGTCATCGAAAATCGTGCCCTTGGTGGTTTTGATGCCTCGCGCCTTATTCGCCCTGCCGAACATGATTTGTATCCTTTTTATCCCGATTTGACGATTTTTCATGTCTATGGAGGAGATGAGGATTATGAGGCAAT
Organism: uncultured Coleofasciculus sp.; assembly: GCA_902805485.1. GTDB lineage: Bacteria > Cyanobacteriota > Cyanobacteriia > Cyanobacteriales > Coleofasciculaceae > CADCTM01. The sequence goes on from CADCTM010000678.1 coordinate 26,632, forward strand.
AATTGCTAACCTACGGCGTCGCACTACTAGTGAAATTGCCTTTCATTCCGACCATATCACTTGGCAACCTACTCACACAAACGCTGACACTCCCGATAATATCAAGGCTTATGAGTGGCATAACTTTCATTCAATTCATTGGTTAGCGAAAATTGCCCAAAAGTATGGAGGTGAATTGATCGAAATCCGCCGTCCCTGGCGGCAATATTTGAAGGATAATAATTTACAACCAAAAGATTTGTTATCTGACGATATTCATCTGAATGATCACGGCAATTTTCTGCTAGCAAGTCTTGTAAAACCGCACCTCCGATATAACCCTAATTTTTCTACTGACTTGTGGAAAGATTTGGTGCGTAACTATGAAGTGGGAACTGATGTTCAATGGAAAGATGGCAAACTAGTTTTGGAGTTTGAAGGCAATCGTATTGATGCCATCGCTGCTCAATCTAATAACGGTAACTCCCCGCAGGCACAAATTCTAATTGATGGGAAAAAGCCTTCAGAATTTTCAGAACTTTATACAATTACCCGACCGAGTGAGGCGGTAGGCGTTGATTGGCCAGCGATTATTCAAGTATCTTCTGAAAAACCACTCCTCGTAGAAGATTGGACAGCACGGATAACTGAAATTAATAATGATGCCAGTCAGTTTAAGTTTGAAGTTTTGGGGTCTAAAACAGGACGCGATGGCAGTGGTATAAGTGAGCGCAAATTTGTCTCTAATTCAGGTCGCGTTGTCATTGAACCAAGGAATTGGTGGTTGAAAAACGCTAGTGAACAGTCTGGTAAAACAACACCGAAAGGCTTTGAGATTAAGTGGCAAGTTAAACCAATGTTTGCTGACACTTACGTTGCACCGATAGTGGAAAATCCTGCTCTTGAATCCTTCACCACATTGGCGCAAAATCTTAAAAATTCCAAACACAGGTTAGAAATTATTTCTACTAAAAATGGCATTGTGCCTATTCAGGCATTGCGGGTGTACAAACCGCCCTTAATGCCAGCAGTTGTTAGCCCCCAAGCTGTCCCTAATCCTTCAAATTAAGCTCTTTCAAAACTATATTAACTACCCGCAAGAGAAGAAGGACGGGCGGAAAATCCAGCCGCTTTAAGGGCATTAACTGCTGCTGTACAATCTTGCACCCAGTATTTCGAGTCAAAGCGAACAAATTGGCGCTGGGATGAGGCGGGGACTGTTGCGAGTACCGGGATTTTAAGCAGATTTTTTTCTCCTGATTGGTTCTTCAAAATTGTTTTGAGATAAGTAAGTTGCTCTTTATTAATTCGTGTCGGTGTTAGTTCCACAACTACCATTTTTGCCTCTTCAATTAACTCAGCATCTTCAATGATTAACTGACATTGGTCATCTTTTTTGTCTACTTTTCCCCAAACAATTAGACGAGCATCGGTTTGAATCAGTGGTTCAATACGTTCATAAGTTTGAGGAAAAACAACGGCTTCAGCTTGACCTGTTAAGTCTTCAATTTGTAAAAATGCCATCCGCTTACTGTCTTTTTTTGTGAGGTGAGGTTTGACCTCTGTGAGCATTACAATCGCGCTTACTGTTGTCCTTTTGCTTTGCTCTGCTAACTCAGAAATACTAATTGGAGACAAAACTTTAGCAATTTTGTTGACCGACTTTAAAGGATGGTCAGATACATAAAAACCGAGTAATTCTTTTTCCAAACGCAACTTTTCTTGGGGTGAAAAATCTGGAGTATTCGGAAGTAAAGGGGCAGATTCCCATGCCGCCGCACTATTATTTTGATTTCCGTTGTTACCTCCTGATAAATCAAATAAATTATACTGTAAACTTTCTCGCTCTTTGGCGCGGCTTTGTGCCCAACCGATTACTATATCCAAATACTCAATTAATTGCTTCCGATTTGGTTGGATACTATCGAACGCTCCGCAGTGAATTAAAGCTTCTAATGCTCTACGGTTGACGCTACGCATATCAACGCGATCGCATAAATCTGCTACTGACTTAAATGGACCAGCTTCCCGTGCCTTT
>CADCTM010000679.1 GCA_902805485.1 uncultured Coleofasciculus sp.
AAGTTGGAGCGATCAGCGACAATAGAAGCCGCAACCCAAAGCCGCTACTTTCTCTAGAACCCCAAATGGACACCATCAAATACCTCCTGTCGGAAGACCAAATGCCCACTGCCTGGTATAACATTCAGGCAGATTTGTCCACCCCTCTGCCCCCCGTTCTCCATCCCGGCACTGGGCAACCGATCGCTCCCGATGACCTGGCTCCCCTCTTTCCCATGAGCCTGATTGAACAGGAAGTCAGCCAGGAACGTTGGATTGAGATTCCTGACGAGGTTCAGTCCATCTACCGTCAATGGCGACCCACCCCGCTTTATCGAGCACGCCGACTGGAGAAAGCCCTCGATACCCCTGCCAAGATTTACTACAAATACGAAGGCGTTAGCCCTGCCGGAAGCCACAAACCGAATACTGCCGTTGCCCAGGCGTACTATAACAAGCAAGCAGGCGTAAAGCGACTGACCACGGAAACCGGAGCCGGACAGTGGGGTTCCTCACTCGCGTTTGCCGGGGCACTGTTTGGGCTGGAAGTGCTGGTCTATATGGTGAAAGTCAGCTATAACCAAAAGCCGTACCGTCGAGCGTTGATGGAAACCTATGGAGCCAGAGTGGTTGCCAGTCCCAGTGAAGAAACCCAGGCGGGGCGCTCAATTCTAGCTGCCTATCCCAACAGCACAGGTAGCCTAGGCATCGCTATCAGTGAAGCGGTAGAAGTTGCCGCCCAAGACGAGGGGAGCAAGTACGCTTTGGGCAGTGTCCTCAACCATGTTTTGCTGCACCAGACGGTGATTGGACAAGAAGCCTTGGCACAGCTAGAAATGGCAGGAGATTATCCAGATATTGTCGTGGGTTGTACAGGTGGGGGCAGCAACTTTGCCGGAATCGCCTTTCCGTTTCTGGGCGCAAAGCTACGCGGTGAGCGAGATGTTGAGATTATTGCCGTGGAACCCGCCGCCTGTCCAACTCTAACTCGTGGCAAATACGCCTATGATTTTGGCGATACGGCTCACCTGACTCCACTGGTAAAGATGCATACCTTGGGAAGCACATTTGTACCGGAAGGCATTCATGCGGGTGGCTTACGCTATCACGGGATGGCTGCGCTGGTTAGTCATGTGGTGAACCTGGGACTCGCACAAACCCGCTCTGAATATCAGTTGGGGTGTTTCGCCGCAGGATTGACCTTTGCTCGTGCCGAAGGTATCCTTCCCGCTCCAGAAGCCAACCATGCCGTTAAGGGAGCGATCGACGAGGCATTGAAATGCAAAGAGTCTGGAGAGAGCAAGGTGATTTTGTTTAACCTTTGCGGTCATGGGCACTTTGATATGCAGGCGTACATGGACTATCAGGCAGGAAAACTAGTAGATACTGAGTACAGTGCAGAGGAAGTAGCGATGGCTCTGGCAGGATTACCTGTTGTCGGTTAGAGCGAATGAAAGCTGATTTTCTACCGCCCTCAGTTGTTGATATTCAAGACAAAGATGCGATCGCTCTTCTCCAGCAACTTGAACGTCAAGTAGTTCAGGTTCCCTTTGAGCAAGGCACAACCCCAATCGCAACTGCCTACGTTCACCATTCTCTTGATCAATCAGCTTCCCGCTCCAACGCTACACCAATTCTATTGCTCCACGGATTTGACAGTTCCCTGCTGGAGTTCCGGCGTTTGCTCCCCCTATTGGCAACCCAGCACGAGATATGGGGGCTGGATTTGTTTGGCTCTGGATTTACGGAGTACGTTCCTACCCTTGCCGTCAATCCTCAAACCATCCGGCAACACCTCCTTAGCGTTGTAGAAACCTGGATTGGGCAACCTGTAGTGCTGGTTGGTGCATCTTTAGGGGGTGCAGTAGCGATCGACTTTGCCTTAAATTATCCCAACTGGGTGCGATCGCTGGTTCTGATTGACAGTGTTGGCTTTTCTGGCAGCTTTCCGGTTGGGCAATTTCTGCCGCATCCACTGATTGAATTGGGGGCGAATTGGCTACACTTCCGCAAACAGGCTGCCCTCACTGCCGCTTTAGCTTTCCCAATGATTGACCCAACGCTGATTGATGCGCTTCGTTGTTCTCTGCTACATCATGAGATGCCAGGATGGAAAGCGGCGATCGCTTCCTTCACCCAAAGTGGAGGTTACGCTAATTTAGGCGATCGCATTGCTCAGGTAAACCACCCCACTCTGATTTTGTGGGGAGAAGCCGATGATGTATTGGGAACAGATGATGCGACCAAGTTTGAACAGGCAATTTCAGGCAGCCAACTCATTTGGATTCGAGAAGCTGCTCATGTACCCCACTTCGATCAACCCCAATCCGTTGCCACACATCTGCTAACCTTTGCGCGATGCCTTGGAAACTGATTCCTGATTCAGGGTATGCTTTTTCTCTCTAAGCGCCCCAACCCCCGTCTACACGCAGGGTTGCTCCAGTAATGTTGCTAGCTTCAGGAGAGGCAACAAAGGCAACAAGGGCTGCCACCTCGTCGGGTTTGCCATAGCGCCCTAGTGCAGTCAGTTGTTTCTGAAAATCAGCTTGAGGTCCATCTGCTGGGTTGAGTTCAGTATCAATCGGTCCAGGCTCAATGCAGTTGACCGTAATGTTCTGTGTTCCCAAATCCCGCGCCCAACCGCGTGTTAACCCTGCTACTGCAAACTTGGTAGCACAGTAAATCGAGAGATTAGGCGTCGGAACTGCTTCACCTAACGTACTGCCAATATTGATAATTCGCCCTCCTGCCTTCATGCGTCGAGCGGCTTCACGACTGGCAATAAACACAGACCGAACGTTGAGATTCATCTGCTTATCGAACGACTCATCGGTAATTTCAGCGAGAGTTCCGTACTCCGCTATTCCGGCATTGTTAACCAAAATATCAACCGTACCCAGTTGATTTTCAGTTTGGTTGAACAGGTCAAGGACTTGCGTTGAATCAGTCAGATCAGCCCGTAGTGCAATGGCTGTACCTCCGTTGGATTGAATCTGCTCAACGACCTGATTGGCTGCATCCGGACTACTGGAATAGTTAACAACAACTCGCGCTCCTTGTGCCGCCAGTTTTTTACAGATAGCAGCTCCAATTCCTCGCGATCCGCCTGTGACGATCGCAACCTTGTCTGTAAGAGGTAAATTCATAATAAATGGGGAAGCTCCATTATATTGACTACTATTGATTAACCCTTTCCGACTACCTGACGCCGATATCGTATTTTACCCACATTTTCTAGATGAGCGGGAAAGCGATCGCTTGCTCACAGAACTGACTGAAACGATCAACTGGCGACAGGATTGGATTACGATTTACGGGCGTTCAATGCCTCAACCTAGGCTGACGGCTTGGTATGGTAATCCCGGTATTTCCTACACTTACTCTGGCATCACGATGCACCCCTATCCCTGGACGCATACACTACTTGACCTCAAGGCAAAGGCTGAAGCCGTTTCTGGTGTAGTGTTCAACAGTGTGTTGCTCAATCTCTACCGAGATGGCAAAGACAGTATGGGGTGGCACAGCGATGATGAACCTGAGTTAGGGCACAATCCAGTTATTGGTTCTCTGAGTTTGGGCGGAACACGGCGGTTCATGCTGCGGCACCGAGCCGAGAAAGGCTTGAAGCATCAATTAGAGTTAACTTCTGGCAGTTTCTTGTTGATGCAGGGGACAACGCAACATTACTGGCAGCATCAAATTCCTAAAACTAAACGTCCGGTTCCTCCCCGGATTAATTTGACTTTTCGAGTAATTGACTGATCAACACGCCTGAGCGTTACTGATTCACTTCGACAGGTTGATTCAGCAGAATACTAGCTACGATGCTAACCATGTATTAGTAGCGAGCAGACGCAGGCATGAGATGGCTGTAGAACAGAAGCTTTGGTTTTGTTGCTCTTGTCAGCATAGCTTGACATCTCTATCAAGAAAAGTAAGGTGGGCAATGCCCACCCTAAATTAATTATCTCGCCGCCGTCGGCATCCCCAAAATATCCTCAATCCGAGGCATATCTTCCAACGCAATCACCCGTCCTTCATCCTCAAAACCAGCAATTTCATCGAAGTTCAAATACCGATACAAATCACCTGCAAAAGGATTAATCTTCTTCTCGACAATATCCAGATATTCCTGCACAGTAGGAATCCGCCCAAGCATCGCACAAACTGCCGCTAACTCCGCAGAACCAAGATAAACTCGCGCATCCTTACCCATGCGATTATTAAAGTTGCGAGTTGAAGTAGAAAACACCGTTGTTCCATCCTCAACACGCGCCTGATTACCCATACACAAACTGCAACCAGGCATCTCAGTACGCGCCCCGGCAGCGCCAAATGTGCCGTAAATTCCCTCCGCTTTCAACTGTTGTTCATCCATCCGAGTTGGCGGACAAATCCAAAGGCGAGTTTTAACAGCAGATTCCCCTTCCAATACCTTCGCCGTTGCTCGATAATGACCGATATTCGTCATACAAGAGCCGACGAATACTTCCTGTACTGGATCATTCTCAACTTCCGACAACAACTTAACATTATCCGGGTCATTTGGAGCAGCAACAATTGGTTCCTTGATTTCATTCAAATCAATCTCAATTATTTCTGCATACTCGGCATCTTTGTCAGCTTCCATTAATACCGGATTCGCTAACCATTCCTCCATTTTTGCCACGCGGCGCATGATTGTCCGCCCATCTTGATAGCCCCGTGCTACCATATTCTTCAACAGTGCAACATTCGATCGCAAATACTCGGCAACTGTCTCCACACTCAACTTAATTGTGCAACCTGCACAAGAACGTTCAGCACTCGCATCGGTAAGTTCAAAAGCTTGCTCGACTTTTAAATCAGGCAATCCTTCAATCTCCAGAATGCGCCCGGAGAAGGCATTTTTCTTATTCTCCTTTGCCACAGTTAGCAAGCCTTTTTGAATTGCCACATAAGGAATTGCATTCACAACATCCCGTAGCGTTACACCCGGTTGCAACTCACCCTTAAACCGCACTAAAACTGATTCGGGCATATCCAACGGCATCACACCCAATGCACCCGCAAACGCTACTAAACCGGAACCTGCTGGGAAAGAAATCCCCAAGGGAAAACGGGTGTGGGAGTCGCCACCTGTACCTACCGTATCCGGCAACAGCATCCGATTTAGCCAGGAGTGGATGATACCATCACCAGGACGCAATGCCACACCGCCACGAGAAGACATGAAATCAGGCAGCTCCTTGTGGGTTTTGACATCAACGGGTTTGGGATACGCCGCTGTGTGGCAGAAACTCTGCATTACCAAGTCGGCACTGAAACCCAAACAAGCGAGTTCCTTCAATTCATCCCGCGTCATCGGTCCCGTAGTATCCTGGGAACCAACTGTTGTCATCGCCGGTTCGCAAGATGTGCCAGGGCGAACACCTGGTAAACCGCACGCTTTCCCGACCATTTTTTGCGCGAGGGTGAAGCCTTTACCTGTATCCTCTGGCATTGTGGGGCGGGTAAAGAGAGGGCTGGGTTGTAATCCTAATGCTTCGCGGGTTTTGTCGGTGAGGCTACGTCCAATTAGTAAAGGGATGCGGCCACCTGCACGGACTTCATCGAGAATTGTATCGGGTTTTAAGGTAAAGGTGGAAATCACTTCGCCGGCTTCGTTTGTGATTTCTCCTTTGTAAGGATGGATCGTAATTACCATGCCGGTTTCCAGCTTGGTGACATCGCACTCGATGGGTAATGCCCCGGAATCTTCGGCGGTGTTGAAGAAAATTGGCGCGATCGCACTTCCTAATATATATCCCCCCGCCCGCTTATTCGGGACGTAGGGAATATCATTGCCAATGTGCCATAGTACAGAATTAATCGCCGATTTGCGCGATGAACCTGTCCCCACAACATCCCCTACATAAGCGACAGGATGCCCTTTTTCCTTCAGTTGGGCAATGGTTTGTATCCCTCCTGGCATTTTGGATTCCAGCATCACCGTGGCGTGTAAGGGGATATCTGGGCGCGTCGTGGCATGAGGGGCGGGGGATAAGTCGTCGGTATTCGTCTCTCCTGGCACTTTAAACACGGTGACAGTAATCGCTTCGGGTAATTTCGGGCGGCTAATAAACCACTCGGCGTTTGCCCAAGAGTCGATTACCTGTTTGGCGTAGGGATTGAGATCAGACAGGGTGAGGACATCGTGGAAGGCATCAAATACCAGCATTGTCTTGCTTAAGGATGCTGCGGCAGTGGCTGCCTTTACAGGGTCGCTGGATTTGAGCAATTCTATTAGTGAGTGGACGTTGTAACCACCCATCATTGTGCCTAGGAGGTGTACTGCCCACTGGGATGTAATTAGGGGGCAAGTAACTTCCCCTTTGGCGATGGCGGTGAGAAATCCGGCTTTCACGTAGGCGGCAGGATCGACTCCGGGAGGAATGCGATCGCGTAATAACTCCATCAAGGTTTCTGCTTCACCGGGGTTAGCTGGATTTTTCAGCAATTCACACAATTGGGATGTCTGTTGGGCATCTAATGGTAGGGGAGGAATTCCTAATGCCGCCCGTTGGGCAACGTGTTGACGATAAGATTCAAGCATTTTATGTGTCTCCTGGAGGTAGCGCCTGCAACAATTGTGCAGTCCTGTATGTTCTCAAAACTTTAGGTTACTGCCACACTAACGCTTTGTGCTGTTGGCAGTGAACGCATTTATCGATAAAGTACGTCCTCACTATTCCAATTGTTACAGGATGTTGCGCTACCCAAGGCACAAAAAAAGGCGAACAATTGCGATCGCCTTGAGTACGCCTGAAGCTGAAAATTTCTTGATTAAGTTAGGAATAGGACGTTACAAAAGTCTTGTAATGATTAGCGAACAATTGCTCGGATTTCGTAGGGACACGAGCCTTGCATCTTCAAGATCTGTGCAATGTGAGAGGGGCGTATAAAATCTGCCTTTTACAGTTAATCGGCAATATCCAAGCAAGCGATCGCCTTAACCTCACAGCCTCAAGATCTTCATCGTCTCATCTAAGGTTTCACGGTGGCTGCACTTCGAGAATAGTTGACGGGGTTCAACCGTGCCAGCCCTGCGACTACGCTACACCTAGGGGCGAGTTGAGCGGTGGCAGCGACGCTTTGAACTTGACGATAGCTCATTGGCAGGGGTTCGGGAATGTGGCGAACATAGCGAAATTCTTTGGTTTGCCGTTGCTGCAAACTGTTAATTTCGCGTTCTGTCACTTCCAGCATTGATGCTGCATCTTCGACGTTGACACCCCGGTAAGAGAATTTCATATGTTTTGCCTCAAGTCGTAGTTTTATTAAAGTGCTATTAATCCAGGGACTCTCAGGGCGGCTTCTTCAAAGCTTGCTGTAGATATCACTGTCTCGCTTTCCTTACCTCCAGGCATCTGACCTTTGGTAGATCAAACGGAAAGCGTTTGAACTTAAAATTTATTTTCTGTATCTATTTTTACATTTTTCTATGAAGACGAGGCGATTGTTAAATAATCATCACAAATGCCTGTCGCCCGTGGCAGATACATCAGTTCTGTCTCACCCCGGCTCGATGCCAACCAGGAATAATCGCTCAAAGAAGTTGCAACTCAAACCCTGATAGAAACGGGTTTAGTGTTGCAATTGATTAGGTAAATTGCCTGAGTAGTCCGTCCTCACTCTCATCTGGGGCGGCAGACGAGAGTTCATGTAGCGCCATTCAGTCTGAGGGCTGATTAGATATATTAGCCTGAGTTTTAATCAACCGTTGCACACTCCCCAGCGCCCGATTTAACTCATAATTTCGATTTTCTGGATTGTTTAAATAAGCCTGTTGTTCTTCCTCAATCATCTGCACATCTTGACGCACCAATCCATCTAATAATTTTTGCGCCGAACCGAATAAACTATCTTTGACAAACTTACGAAATTTAACTGGTAATTTATGCAACCGCCAAAAGGCATTGAGGGAAGTAAAATGAATCAAATAAGCACGAGTTGCTGTCTCACTTACGGGACAAAGTAGACAATAAATCTTGAAATCTTGCCCCAATGTAGAAACCCAATGAGGATAAACATAACTGACATCCAATGGTTCTGGGTGGAGGCGTCGTAATGCCGGAAAAAATAGTTGAGAAATTGACCAAATTTTGTCGATTTTGTAATAGCTTTGTGCCTGATAATGGGCATCCACACGGTTAGTATCTTCGTGGATATCTTCTAAGACTGCATCTGTCCAGGCTTGCCAGTTTTGATGCAAATGCCCGTGGTACATATCCATCAAGTTTTCGATTAAATAAGAATAATGGGCATTGCAATTAATCAGTGAAACAGTAGCGATGTAGTTGAGATGTTCCCATTCGGGAATCTCCATCGGTGTAACTTGATGTTGCGCGGCATCTCCAGGAAATAGCCAAATAAAGCCATCTTGTTCCTGTACCGAATACGTGCGGATTTTACAGTTAGGGAGTTTCTGATTTTCAGCTAAATAAGCAACATTTCCACACTCGCCACTTGACTCAAACTGCCATCCGTGGTATGAGCATTCCAATAAATTGCCCGTGACGCGACCATGACTAAGTTTAACCTGCCGATGGGGGCAACGGTCTTCTAGGGCGTGGACTGCACCCTCATCGTCTCGATACAGGACAATTGGGTGATTCCACAAGGTGACGCCTAGAGGTGATGATTGAACCTCTGTGCTGCGTGCGACTACATACCAGTGATTGGGATTGATGCCAATTTGACGAATATTCTGGTGATTGTTCACAATTAAAGGTTAGATTTAAAACCGCAGATGAGATCGACGTTGATTTAGGGTTTTTGTTCAAATTTTGAGGATGCCTTCGGGATTGACGGAAAAAAGCGATCGCCTTTGCAATCCCTCCCGATGTAAAATCTCGTTTGCTGCAAGTAATCCACTACTAATTGCTCGTTCCATCAAACCACAAGGAAATGGCATTTTCACCCAATCTCCGGC